>JBARVM010000135.1:0-1503 GCA_049646265.1 Paracoccaceae bacterium | reverse complement strand
GGACAGGCCGACCTGATCGAGCACGCCGGTCGAATAGCCTTCGGGGCGGCAGAAACGGGCGCCGAACAGTTCTTCGGGTTTGAGCGCGACGTCGTAGCCGCTGCCCGGCCGGGCAAAAATGCCATCGACGACCTCGTAGAACGGGTCAGAGAAAAGGTAGTTGTCGCAGCGGTTCTTGTCATGCGCCGACAGGGCGTCGGCATTGTCGCAATCGGGTTTTGACCAGGGGAAAGACCCGTCAAAGGCCAGGACCGGGAGCAGGGTATCAAGATGCGCGTCCCAGTCATTGACGAACTTGACCTCGAAAGCTGCATCGGCGTTGGCGCGGTGGGCGGCGGTTTCCACAAGGTTGGTGAAGAGGCCGCGTTCCGGCAGGCTTTCATCGGTAAAGGGAGGGAAATCATTGCCGGTGATCAGCACAATCGGCGCGTTTTCGTCGGCAGCTGTGGCCGAAGCCTCTGGCGCCGCGGCGAGAATTTCGGTGACTTCCGCAGAATCTTCAGCATCGGCCATGGTGCCGTCGGCGCAAGGCAGACGCAGCAGGGTGCCGATTTCGATCCGGTTGGGATTGGAGCCGATCCGCTCGACGTTGGAGTCGTAGATCATCTTGTAGGAAGTGCCGCTCCCGTAGGCGGCGGCAGCGATGGCCTGAAGGGTATCGCCTGGTGCGACCCGATAGGATTTGCAAGCCTCTTGTGCCGCAGCCGATGTGGACAACAGCATCATCGCTGCGGCTGCGGAAGCGGCATATTTCTTGGTCTGTTTCATAGCATCCATAACGCGAATATCCCTCTTTCGGTTTCCGCCCTGCATTGTTTCCACTTTCAGGTCGGATCGGTTGTGTCGGGACGATTAGATTTCCATTATGGCGTTGTTAAGACATAATGAGGCGCTGTTAAGGCCTTGTTAAGGCTATTGGCGACAAATCCATTCGCCTTTAGCGGTCCTTTCGCCAACTTGGTGCTGGGGTGATCAGGCAGATGCTTCCGCTACGTCACTTGGCAGCAGCGCGCTGGGCATGTTTTGATAACAAACGGGGCGCAAAAAGCGACGGATAGAAAGCGTTCCGACAGAGGTTGCGCCGAAGTTGGTCGAGGCAGGATAAGGCCCGCCGTGAACCATCGTTTCGCTGACTTCTACGCCTGTAGGAAACCCGTTGGCCAGAAGCCTGCCTGCCTTGCGTTCCAATATCGGCAGGATGCCGGCGGCGGCTGCGTGATCGTCGGCATCGATATGAATCGTGCAGGTCAGCTGGCCGCGCAGGGCAAGCGCGATTTCGCGCATCTGCCCGAGATCTTCAGCAAGAACCACAAGGCCGAGCGGGCCAAAGACCTCTTCCGCGAGGGCGGGGTTGGCGAGCCAGTTTTGTGCCGATGTCTGGTAAAGACTGGGGGCGGCGCTGCGCTGATCGCTGGAGGAGGTGAGGATGCTCTTGACGCCCGCTGTTGCGGCGACATGTGCCTGCCCTGCCCGATAGGCGGCGGCGATACCGTCGGTCAGCAT
>JBARVM010000134.1:0-5321 GCA_049646265.1 Paracoccaceae bacterium | reverse complement strand
AAAATAGAAGTTCCGATTGCCATCGACGATGAATTCCACCGTGCCCGCACTGGTGTAGCCCACCGCCCTGGCCAGCGCGCAGGCCTGTTCACCCATCGCCTTGCGCGTCGCTTCGTCAAGAAAGGGCGACGGCGCCTCTTCGATCACCTTCTGGTTCCGCCGCTGGATCGAGCATTCGCGCTCATGCAGATAGACGCAATTGCCGTGCTTGTCGGCCAGCACCTGAATCTCGATATGGCGCGGCTGGGTGACGAATTTCTCGATGAAAATCCGGTCATCCCCAAAGGAATTCGCTGCCTCGTTCTTCGACGACTGGAACCCCTCGCGCGCCTCCGCGTCATTCCAGGCAATACGCATGCCCTTGCCGCCACCGCCGGCGGAGGCCTTGATCATCACCGGATAACCAATTTCGCCCGAGATCTTCACCGCCTCATCCGCGTCCGAGATAAGGCCCATGTAACCGGGGACAGTCGAAACGCCGGCCTGCTGCGCCAGTTTCTTGGAGGTGATTTTGTCGCCCATCGCTTCGATCGCCGGGCTGGGCGGGCCGATAAAGACCACGCCCTCTGCTTCAAGAGCAGCGGCGAAGTTCATGTTTTCGCTTAGAAATCCGTAACCTGGATGCACCGCCTCTGCCCCGGTCTGGCGGATCGCCGCCATGATCTTGTCGATCACGATATAGGACTGGTTCGCCGGTGCCGGACCGATATGGACCGCTTCGTCGGCCATCTTCACATGCAGCGCATTGCGGTCGGCATCGGAATAGACGGCCACCGTCTTGATGCCCATCTTGCGGGCGGACTTGATAACCCGACAGGCAATTTCACCGCGGTTGGCAATCAGGATTTTCTTAAACACGGTTGATATCCCCCGGAATTGGCAAAGAAAAAGCCACCGAGGCGATAAGCGCCCCGATGGCTGTGGTCAGGTGACGCGCCGCAAAGGCAGCGCGGATCAGTGCAAAGTGATCAGTTACAGACGTTCGCGTCGTCGCAAAGCGCGCCGGCGGCTGCGCCGATACCGGCACCGACCAGAACATTGTTGTCGGTCGCACCGGCAAGCACGGCACCGGCAGCGGCACCCGCAAGGGCGCGGTCGCCATCAGATTCCATGCAGCCCGCAAGGGACGCGACAAAAGCAGCAGCGACGAGAAGAGTAGATTTAGACATTGGGCTCGGCCTCCATTTGATGTTTTTATACCTGCCAGAGTAACCCGGCCGGCGCCCGTCGAAAAGCGCAAAGAAGGCCGAAAACGGCGATAAGCGGTCAGCCGCCGATCACAATTTGGGGAGGGTGGCCTGACCGGAAATTGGCCAGACCACCCATTTGGGGAAGGGTAACAGCTTTGACAAACACAGGCCGCGTGGGTGCAAGAAAACGTGGCCCATGTCGAAGCTTTATCCTGCAGAAATTCATTTGCAACGGCAGTGGCATTCTGCCCCCCAAGCTCGGCGGCAAGTTGCGCGAATGCGTGGGCGGCAAGCGGTTTCATGCCGAATCCTCACCAGAAAAGACGCCTGGAAAGGCCGCCGCGGCGCGTTTCACGTCGATCCGCAAAAGCGCGTCATAACTTTCGGGGTCAAACGGCTCTTCGGCGGGAATCACTTCGCGCCCGAAAAGCCACGAAAGACGCCCCGCATCCAGGTTGCCCCGCTCAAACGGCTCTTCGCCGAACTGCGCCCAAAGCGCCGCCATGAAACCCTGATCGGCGCGTCTGTCTGCTGGCGCACGGTCGCGGAAACGTTCGCGCGCGATCAAGCGGCTGGCGCCCTTGTCATTGGCGCGGCGGATGGTGAACTGGAAATCGGTTCCGGGAAGGCGGCCGGGAAAACCGCGATGTTTCAGCATGTCGCCCCCCGGAATAGATGGGCCATGACATGCGGTGCCGCCTGTGGGCGGGCCAGGCCCGGGTCAGTGACGCGGACCTGGCAGGAGACAAGACTGAACTTAGTTGAGCTTGCCGGTATAGACTGGTTCTTGGCTGACGCCCGTGTCTTCCATATACACGGTTTCTTCTTTCTTGGCGCAAGCCGCGATGAATGCGACAGCCGCGACCGCGAAGAGGAATTTCTTCGACATTGTATGCTCCTGCTCTCTTCGACGGGTCCCATTTGCCTCGGGCCCGCGATTTTTGGTTGTTCAGCCGAAACGTTTGCACGCTGGCCAAGGCCAATCATATCACGGCTTTCCCCCTTCAGGCAGTCGATGCGATCGAAGACGGCAAAATGTGACTCATTTGCACCAAGCGCCCCGGCGGAAAGCTGCTGGCCTACCATATGATGTGGCATTATCAGTATCCCTCCCAGATACAGCTGTCGTCGGCGGGGCTGAAAGCCTCGAAATACTGCGTGGCATCGGGATTGGCCTCGCCAAAGACCACCGGCCGGTCGGCAAAGCTGATGATGATCTGCGCTGGTACCGGGCCGGTAGAGGCCAGGCGCGGCAGAGCAAAATTTTCACAAATAGCCTGCATATCCTCGATCGCCTCTTCCTGTGAAACACTGCCCCCGTCGCGCGCAATCGCAGGGGCAACAAAGCGGAACCGATAGGTCAGGCCGCCAACCCCGGCTGTATCCTGAATCATCTCGACAAACCTGATCTCCTGCCCCGATGGCACCTCCACGGCGCCCGACCCTTTCGGCGCTTTGGGCGCCACCGGCCAGGCAACATAGGCCAGACCGCCAAGACCGGCTAACAGCGCCCCTATCAGACCAAACCTGATCAGTCCCGGCAAGAAATGCCCTCCTACAGCGGTATATTATCGTGCTTTTTCCATGGGTTAGAAAGTTTCTTTGAACGGAGGGAGGCAAAGGCCCGCGCCACCCGCCGCCGGGTGGAATGGGGCATGATCACCTCGTCGATGAAGCCTTTTTCGGCGGCGACAAAGGGATTGGCGAACCGATCCTCGTAATCCTTGGTCCGTGCCGCGATCTTGTCCTTGTCGCCCAGCTCCGCGCGATAGAGGATTTCCGTCGCGCCCTTGGCGCCCATCACCGCGATCTCCGCCGTGGGCCAGGCATAGTTGAAATCGCCGCGCAGATGTTTCGACGCCATGACGTCATAGGCGCCGCCATAGGCCTTGCGGGTGATCACTGTCACTTTCGGCACCGTCGCCTCGCCGTAAGCGAAAAGAAGCTTTGCCCCATGCTTGATGACGCCGCCATATTCTTGGCTGGTCCCCGGCAGGAAGCCCGGAACATCGACCAACGTCAGGATCGGAATTTCAAACGCATCGCAAAAGCGCACGAACCGCGCGGCCTTGCGGCTGCTGTCGATGTCAAGACAGCCCGCCAGCACCATCGGCTGGTTGGCGACGACACCAACGCTCTGCCCCTCCAGCCGGATAAAGCCAGTGATGATATTGCCCGCATAGTCCTTTTGGATCTCGAAGAAATCGCCCTCGTCCGCGACCTTGAGGATCAGTTCCTTCATGTCATAGGGCTGGTTCGGGTTGTCCGGGATGAGCGTGTCGAGACTATCCTCAACCCGCTTGGGATCGTCAAAGAAAGGCCGCGTCGGCGCTTTTTCCCGGTTGTTGAGCGGCAGGAAATCGACCAGACGCCGCACCTCCGCCAACGCCTCGACATCATTCTCGAAAGCGCCATCAGCGACCGAGCTTTTCTTGGTATGGGTGGAGGCGCCGCCCAGTTCCTCTGCCGTCACCACCTCATTCGTCACGGTTTTCACCACATCGGGGCCGGTGACGAACATATAGGACGTGTCCTTCACCATGAAGATGAAGTCGGTCATCGCCGGGCTATAGACCGCGCCACCGGCGCAGGGGCCCATGATGACCGAGATTTGCGGCACCACGCCAGAGGCGAGGATATTGCGCTGGAACACATCGGCATATCCGGCAAGCGAGGCGACACCTTCCTGGATGCGCGCGCCACCGGAATCGTTCAGCCCGATGACCGGCGCGCCATTCTGCATCGCCATATCCATGATCTTGCAGATCTTCTGCGCATGGGTTTCCGACAAAGAGCCGCCAAAGACAGTGAAATCCTGAGAAAAGACATAGACCATCCGGCCATTGACCGTGCCCCAGCCGGTGACCACGCCGTCGCCTGCCGGGCGGTCCTTTTCCATGCCGAAATCGACACAGCGGTGGGCAACGAACATGTCAAACTCTTCAAACGAACCTTCGTCGAGCAAGAGTTCGATCCGTTCGCGGGCCGTCAGCTTGCCCCGTGCATGTTGGGCATCGATCCGGCGTTGTCCGCCGCCCAGCCGAGCCACTTCGCGGCGCGCTTCCAGTTCCTGGAGAATATCTTTCATGGTGCCCTCCCCTGCGGTTCTCGCCGCTATAGCGCCTAGCGGCGGGGCAAGAAAGCAGAAGCTAGAAAATTTGCAAATTATTCACACCAAAACATCTGCAAATTGCAAACTTTTGCGCTGCCGGCCCGGCGCCCCGCATCGGCGATGGACAAGGCTGACCGGCCACCCTATGGCTAGGCGATGGCTGGCCCGACCCCGATCCGCTTTCTCGACCGCACTACGCCACCGCATGTCATGACGCTCGTGATCCTGGCGGGTGTCGCGGCGATGGCGCTGAATATTTTCCTGCCCTCCCTACCCGGCATGGCGCGGCATTTCGATGTCGACTACGGGTTGATGCAACTCTCTGTCTCTTTCTATCTGGCGGGCTCGGCGGTGTTGCAACTGCTGATTGGCCCCATCTCGGACCGGTTCGGACGGCGGGTCGTTATTCTCGGCGCGCTGCTGGCCTTTTGCGCCGCAACGTTTGGCGCGATCTTTGCCCCCTCCATCACCTGGTTTCTGGTCTTTCGCGTCGCCCAGTCGGTGATCGCCACCGGCATGGCGCTTAGCCGGGCGGTGATCCGCGACATGGTGCCAGGGGCCGAGGCCGCGTCGATCATCGGTTATGTCACCATGGGCATGTCGATCGTGCCGATGATATCGCCCGCCATCGGCGGCGCGCTGGACGAGCTGTTCGGCTGGCAGGCAAGCTTCGTGCTGATGATCGTCGTCGCCTTGGCCACGGCGCTGCTGGTCTGGGCCGACCTGGGGGAAACCAGCCAGAACGGCGGCCGCAGCTTTGCCCGGCAAATGCAGGATTATCCCGAACTTCTGACCTCGCCGCGCTTTTGGTACTACGCAATGTCAGCCACGCTCGCTTCTGGCGCCTTCTTTGCCTATCTCGGCGGCGCGCCCTTTCTGGGGCAAGAGGTCTTTCATCTTTCCCCGGCCATCGTCGGCTATTATTTCGCTGCCCCGGCGCTTGGCTATGGCTTTGGCAACTTTCTGGCCGGACGCTATTCGGCACGTTTCGGTATCGACCGGATGATCCTTGCGGGAGC
>JBARVM010000133.1:0-5137 GCA_049646265.1 Paracoccaceae bacterium | reverse complement strand
GACATAGATCACCGCGCGTTCAAACCTTGGATCACCCATGCCGGGCATCGCTATCAACAGTTTTCCGGCAAGATCCATCGCGGGCCTCCTTCCTCTAAAGTCGGCCAACAGCGGGGCGAATTCAAGGGCAGGCAGTGCTGCCGACACGGGGAAATGACGGCAATTTGATTCCTCTTCCGGCAAGAAGCGCCTATGTAGGCGGAATGAGACAACTTCTTGCCAGAACCATTGCGCTGCTGCTGCTCTGCGGCTTCACAATTGGGCCCGCGCTGGCCGACCAGATCCCCGACAAGCTGATCCGGGCGGAATTGCGCCCGGGTTGGCAGACGCCGCAGGGCACCTATATGGCCGCGCTGCAGCTGACGATGGCGCCGGGGTGGAAGACCTACTGGCGCGCTCCGGGCGATGCGGGCATTCCGCCAGAGTTCACCTGGAAAGGCTCCGACAATATTGGCGCTGTCGCCTTTCACTGGCCAAGGCCTGAGGTTGTGGATGTCGGCGGTTACCGCACCATCGCCTATCGCGACATGCTGATCCTGCCGATAGAGGTTGCGCCCAAGGACCCCGCCAAACCGATTTCGGTCAAGGCCACCGTGGACCTAGGCGTTTGCAAGGAAGTTTGCGTGCCGGCATCGGTAACGATTGCCGCCGAATTGTCTGGCAAAGGCGCCCCCGATACGGAAATAGAGGCGGCCCTGCGCAATCAGGCACAAAGCAGCGCGGCCTTGGGACTTGCCCCGCCCGAATGCAATATTGACCCCATTCGGGATGGGCTGCGCCTGACGCTGAACCTGTCGGTGCCGCACGCCTCGGCAGAAGATCTTGTCGTGGTGGAACTGTCCGGCACAAAGGTCTGGGCCTCTTCGGTCGAGACCGCCGCGGGCAACGGAACCCTGACACAAGTCACCGATCTGGTGCCCGGCAATGCCCGGCCCTTCGCACTGGAAAGATCCTCGCTTGTGACCACGGTCTTTACCGCAAAAGGCGCAGTGATCGAATATTCAGGCTGCAAAAGCTGAACAGGGCCAGTCAGGTCACGCTGCGGATCAGCTTGCGGTCCAACAGCCGGACAATCGGCGGCAGCTCGTTCGCGCGTTTCAGCAATTGGCCATCTATGCCAAACAGCGCATATAGACCGCCACGCGACCGCAGCTTTGGCTGTTTCTCGATACGATAGACCGGTGTCTCTGCCGCGCGGCGAAAAGCGGAAAAGACGGCCCGGTCCCGCAAAAAGGAAAGCGCATAATCGCGCCATTCTCCGGCCGAAACCATGCGGCCGTAAGTCCCCAGAATAATTGCCAGTTCCGCCCGGTCAAAAGCCACCTGCTCTACTAAGGGAGCGGAGGGTGGAAAAAGGTTCGGGATTTGAGCGGTCATAGGCCGATGTTACGCCTCTGGCATTTCAAATCAAGCCTGCCTGAAAATAGCCGCAAAAACACCTTTGCGCGGTCGCGATCCGTCCTGCAAAAAGCCGCGATCCGGGATGAATTTGGTTTTCAGCGAGATACGCTAGGTTCCGGCGGGACGGCCAACAGCCCCCACCCAGTTCGCCCCGTCGGAACCGTCTCTCGTCTCTAGGCCCCGCGTAAGCGGGGCCTTTGCTTTTGGGGAAACCCTGCGGCGCAACAGGCGTCAGCCACACCAAATCTCGCCGATGATTCCATCCTTGCCGACAATGATATTCAGCCGCCCCGGCGCATAATCCTGTGTGACCGGCTGGCCCGGATGGATGATCCGCACCGGGCCGCCGCCGGAAAGATCGGGCAAACGCGCAACGGGCTGACCTACCAGCCCCGCCTGTTGCTTGGCGCCACAAAGGTCGGGGGCCGACGAATCTCCTCCGCCATTCGTCTCTTCTACACATCCGGCAAGAAAGGGCAGCAGACCAAAGCAAAGGATAATTGGACCGATTCTTGGCATTTACCTGCTCCCTATCTTGCGAAACGCGTTCATAGGCAGGATGATAGCCCAAAAGCACAGAACAGGGAGAGAGACAAATGCGCACTCGTGCCGCCGTAGCCGTAGCCGCCGGAAAACCGCTGGAGATCATGGAGGTCGAACTGGCCGATCCGAAGGAGGGCGAGGTTCTTATCGAAATCAAGGCGACAGGCATTTGCCATACGGACGAATTCACCCTGTCGGGCGCTGACCCCGAAGGAATCTTTCCCGCGATCCTCGGGCACGAAGGCGCGGGTGTGGTGGTCAAATGCGGCCCCGGCGTCAAGACACTGAAACCCGGTGATCACGTCATTCCGCTATATACGCCTGAATGCCGGGAATGCCCCTCCTGCCTGTCGCACAAGACCAACCTTTGTACCGCCATTCGCGCGACACAGGGCCAGGGGTTGATGCCCGACGGCACCACGCGCTTTTCCATGCTCGATGGCACGCCGATCTTTCACTATATGGGCTGCTCGACCTTTGCCAACCATACGGTCATGCCCGAGATCGCGCTTGCCAAGGTCCGCGAAGACGCGCCTTTCGACAAGATCTGCTATATCGGTTGCGGCGTGACGACTGGTGTCGGCGCCGTGCTGAACACCGCCAATGTAGAGGCGGGCTCCAAGGCTGTGGTCTTTGGTCTGGGCGGTATCGGGCTGAATGTCATTCAGGGCCTGCGACTGGCTGGCGCCGACATGATCATCGGCGTCGATTTGAATGACAGCAAGCGGGAATGGGGCGAACGTTTCGGCATGACCCATTTCGTCAATCCCAAGAATATCGAAGGATCGGTGGTCAACCATATCGTCGAGATGACCAAGACCCCCTTCGACAAGATCGGCGGGGCGGATTACTCCTTTGACTGCACCGGCAACGTCAAGGTGATGCGCGATGCGCTGGAATGTACTCACCGTGGCTGGGGTCAGTCGATTATCATCGGGGTTGCGCCCGCCGGTGCCGTGATCGAAACCCGCCCCTTCCAACTGGTCACCGGCCGGGTCTGGAAAGGCACCGCTTTTGGCGGCGCGCGCGGCCGAACGGACGTGCCGAAGATCGTCGACTGGTATATGGACGGCAAGATCGAGATTGACCCGATGATCACCCATGTCCTGCCGCTGGAGGATATCAACAAGGGTTTCGATCTGATGCATGCGGGCGAATCGATCCGCGCCGTCGTGGTCTTCTAGACCGGAACGGACCCACCGCCATTGTCGCCACCGGCCCCGGTATTTTTCACCGGGCCGCGTGGCTTCAGGCCAATAGCTGATGCTTTTCCTGGCCGGTGATCATGGCCGTAACGATCTGCCCTTCGGGCTGGTCCGTGGCAAATCGCACCTCGGTAAACTGCTCTGTCCGGCCCATGCGTGGGCTTTCGGTCAGAATCCGGTGAGTCTGACCCTTTTGGCTGACAAGATGCGCGGCGAGCTGCCGTTCGCCCGCCGCGCGCAGGGCGGCGGCACGGGCACGGATCAAGGGGCCTTTGACCTGCGGCATCCGCGCGGCGGGTGTGCCGGGGCGGGGCGAATAGGGAAAGACATGCAGGAAGGTCAGATCGCAATCCCTGACCAGATCCAGCGTATTGGCGAACATTTCGTCGGTCTCGGTCGGAAAGCCTGCGATAATATCGGCGCCAAAGATCATGTCGGGGCGCAGTTTGCGCGCCTCCTGACAAAAGCCGATGGCATCGTCACGCAGATGCCGCCGCTTCATCCGTTTGAGGATCATGTCGTCGCCTGCCTGCAACGAGAGGTGCAGATGCGGCATCAGGCGCGGCTCGCTGGCGATGGCCAACATCAGATTGTCATCCGCCTCGATCGAATCGATCGAGGAGATGCGCAAGCGCGCAAGGTCAGGCACCAGTCTGAGGATCCGCATGACCAGATCGCCAAGCCGTGGCTGGCCGGGCAGGTCGGCACCCCAGCTGGTCAGATCGACGCCGGTCAGAACCACCTCCATGAAACCTTTGTCGACAAGCCGCTTGATCTGTTCCACCACAACACCCGCCGGGACAGAGCGGGAATTGCCGCGACCAAAGGGGATGATGCAAAAGGTGCAGCGGTGATCGCAGCCGTTTTGCACCTGCACATAGGCGCGGTGGCGGCCAAATCCGTCGATCAGGTGCCCCGCCGTTTCGGTCACTGACATGATATCATTGACCTGAACCTTTTCGGTCTGACCAATCAGGTCAGGCACAGCGAGATCTGTCCAGGTTTCGGCCTGCATCTTTTCGCTGTTGCCGATCACCTTGGTCACTTCCGGCATGGCGGCAAAGGTGTCCGGTTCAGTCTGCGCGGCGCAACCGGTCACGATCAGGGTCGCGCCGGGATGTTCACGCGCCAAGCGGCGAATTTCCTGTTTGGCCTTGCGAACCGCTTCGGCGGTGACGGCACAGGTATTGACGACGACCGCACCCTCGACACCGGCGGCGGCGGCAAGCTCCTTCATCGCCTCGGTCTCATAGGCGTTCAGGCGGCAACCAAGCGTGGAAAAGACGGGTGGCCGGGCGGTCATCTGTGACGCTTTACAAAGGCCGGGTCCAGCGTTCCGTCAAAGACATGCGCGGTCGGGCCGGACATCCAGACACCATCCTCGCGCCAGTCGATCTCTAAGGTGCCGCCATCCAGATCCAATGTCACCTGCCGCCCCGTCAAACCGCGCTGGTGCGCTGCAACCGCGGTGGCACAGGCGCCAGAACCGCAGGCAAGCGTAATGCCCGCCCCCCGCTCCCACACGCGAAGGCGCAACCGGTCGGGGCCGGTCACGCTGGCGAATTCGACATTGGTTCGCTGCGGAAACAGCGGATCATGTTCCAGGCGCGGACCGATCGCCGCTAGGTCAACCGCCTGCGCGTCACCGACGAAAAAGACGCAATGCGGGTTCCCCATGCCGACGGCAACGGGATCGCCCTCGAGCGGCAGGTGCATCGGGTCAGCCGCCTTGGCCAGCGGCACCTCCTGCCATGTCAGCTGCGGCGCACCCATGTTGACAGAGATTTGCCCATCGCCCCGCCGCAATGCGGCAAGCCGGCCGCGCGCGGTGGAAAAGACCACCTGATCCCTGCCGAGCCCCGCCATCACATAAGCCGCCACGCAACGAGAGGCGTTGCCACAAGCCTCAGCCCGGCTGCCATCGGCATTCCAGAAATCCAGCGCAAAATCGGACTGAGCGTCGTCACGAATTTCCGCCAACTGGTCAA
>JBARVM010000132.1:0-4446 GCA_049646265.1 Paracoccaceae bacterium | reverse complement strand
TTATGATGGCGCCGATGCATCATCCGGCGATCCGCCATGTTATGCCAACAAGGGCCGAACTTGGCACCCGCACCGTTTTCAACCTTCTGGGGCCTCTGACCAACCCCGCCGGGGTCAAGCGCCAGCTGACCGGCGCCTTTTCCCGCACCTGGATCCGGCCGATGGCCGAGGTGTTGCAACTGCTCGGGTCCGAAAAAGCTTGGCTGGTGCACGGATCGGACGGGACGGATGAACTGTCGATTGCCGGCCCCTCCTGGGTGGCGGCGCTGGCGGATGGCACGGTTCGCGAGTTTGAAGTGCACCCCGAAGAGGCAGGTCTGCCCTGTCACCCGTTCGAAGCGATCCTTGGCGGCACGCCAGAGGAGAATGGCGCGGCCTTTCGCGCGCTTCTATCTGGTGCCAAAGGGGCTTACCGCGATGCGGTCCTTTTGAACGCCGCTGCCGCCCTTTTGGTGGCCGACCGTGTGGGCGATCTGCGTGAAGGTGTGGCGATGGCGGCCGAAAGCATTGACAATGGCCGGGCGCAGGCCAGCCTTGATGCGCTCGTGCTGATCAGCAACGGCGGCTAGGCGCATGATCCCCGCCCCTTGGGCGCACCTGCGTTTCTTTCAGGACGTTTGGCCGGGGATCGAACGGGCCATCGCCGCCGACAGCCGCCTGATCTTACCGCCGCCGGAAAGCCGGTTTGCCGCCCTCTCCCTGACCCCGCCTGAACGGGTGCGGGTGGTGATCCTTGGGCAGGATCCCTATCCGACGCCCGGCCACGCCCACGGGCTGGCCTTTTCCGTTCTGCCGGATGTCAGCCCCCTCCCCCGGTCATTATCAAATATTTTCAAAGAGCTGTCGGCGGATGTTGGTGCTGCTCCCGCGTCGGGCGATCTGCGCGGCTGGGCGCGGCAGGGCGTCTTGTTGCTGAACAGTTGCCTCAGCGTACCCGCCGGGCAGGCCGGTGGCCACGCGCATCTTGGCTGGCAGGCGCTTGTGGCCGAGATCCTGCGCGAGGTCTCGTTGCGCCCCACTGCCTTCATCCTCTGGGGCCGCCATGCGCAGGCAGAACGGCCCCATATCCAGCCCGGCGACCATCTGATCTGCGAAAGCGCCCATCCCTCGCCCCTTTCGGCGCGGCGCGGCTTTTTTGGTTCCCGCCCCTTTGGCCGGGTCAATCGCTGGCTGGTCGACCGGGGCGAGGCGCCGATCACCTGGGCCTGACCCCGGCAGGCTTGCCGCTTTTCTCTGACGGCGGGCTTTTCTAACCGCCTTCGCGGCGATATGAGGGGGACATGGATATTCTGGAAAAAATCAAGAGCTACAAGCTTGAAGAGATCGCCGCGGCCAAGCGCGCGCACCCCTTGGCAGAGGTGGAGGCAGCCGCGGCCAAGGCCGGACCTGCGCGCGGTTTTTACCGGGCACTGCGTGACGCGAGCCAGACCGGCTACGGGTTGATCGCCGAGATCAAGAAAGCCTCCCCCTCCAAAGGGTTGATCCGTGCGGATTTCGATCCTCCGTCGCTGGCCAGGGCCTATGCTGCGGGCGGCGCGACCTGCCTTTCAGTGCTGACCGATGCGCCCTCCTTTCAGGGCGCGCCTGCTTATCTGGCCGCGGCCCGTGCCGCCACCGATCTGCCCGCCCTGCGCAAGGATTTCCTTTATGACACCTATCAGGTGGCCGAGGCACGCGCCTGGGGTGCGGACTGTATCCTGATCATCATGGCCTCTGTCTCTGACGGGTTGGCGGCAGAGTTGGAGGCGGCGGCTGAGGCTTACGGGATGGATGCGCTGATCGAGGTGCATGACGAGGCGGAGATGGAACGCGCCTTGCGCCTTTCCTCGCCCATGATTGGGGTAAATAACCGCAATCTCAAGACCTTCGAGGTCACTCTTGATACGACCCGCCGTTTGGCGCCCATGGTCGATCCGGCGCGGATGCTGGTCTGCGAAAGCGGGCTGTTCACCCCCGCCGATCTGGCCAGCATGGCTGAATGCGGTGCGCGCAGCTTTCTGATCGGCGAAAGCTTGATGCGGCAAGCGGATGTGACGGCGGCAACGCGGGCGATCCTGTCCGCTCCGGTGGAGAGTTGACATGCCCCTGACCCATTTTGACGCGGCCGGCGATGCCCATATGGTCGATGTAAGCGACAAGGCCGTCACCGATCGGATCGCCGTTGCAGAAGCTTTGGTGCGGATGGCGCCGGCGACGCTGGCGCTGATTACTGAAGGGCGTGCGAAAAAGGGGGACGTTCTGGCCGTGGCGCGGCTTGCCGGGATCATGGCTGCCAAACGGACGGCTGACCTTATCCCGCTTTGCCATCCCCTGCCGATCACCAAGGTCAGTCTTGATCTGAATACCTGCGACGATCTGCCGGGTGTGCGCATAAAGGCCACCGTCAAGACCAGCGGCCAGACCGGCGTCGAGATGGAGGCGCTGACCGCAGCCTCTGTCGCGGCCTTGACCATCTATGACATGCTGAAGGCCGTCGACCGCGCCATGCAGATCGACGGGCTGCGGGTGCTGCTGAAAGACGGCGGCAAGTCAGGCCGTTACGAGGCAGAGGCGTGATTTCCGTCGAAGAGGCGCTGGCACGGGTTCTGGCCCTTGCCGGTCCTTGTGCGGGTGAAGATATCCCTCTGCGCCGGGCTGCGGGCCGGGTGCTGATCGCCCCGGCCGTGGCGCAATTGAACCAGCCCCCCTTTAACGCCTCTGCCATGGATGGCTATGCGATTGCCGAGGCGGATCACCTGCCTGGCAGGCGCCTGACAGTGGTGGGGGAGGCAGGCGCGGGCCACGGGTTTTCGGGGCGCCTGGAGCCCACGCAAGCCCTGCGGATCTTTACCGGCGCCCCGGTGCCACAGGGGGCAGATCGCGTGGTCCTGCAAGAGGATGTCACACGCGAGGGGGATGAGATCGTCCTCGGTGACAGGCTTGAATCCTCCATACATATCCGCCCCTTGGGTCAGGATTTTAAGGTAGGTGACCGGCTGGACGCCCCACGCAGGCTGGCCCCGGCCGATCTTGCGCTTTTGGCAGCTATGAACCAGCCACAGGTCAGGGTGGCGCGACGGCCGGTCGTGGCGATCATGGCCACGGGCGACGAGTTGGTCATGCCCGGCGAAAGCCCCCGCCCCGACCAGATCATCGCCTCCAACGGCTATGCCATCGCGGCGATGGCCGAGGCTGCCGGGGCCGAAGTTCGCATGCTGCCATTGGCACGTGATACCGAGGCATCGTTACGGCAAGGCTTCGATCTGGCCCAGGGCGCAGATGTGGTTGTCACCATTGGTGGTGCCTCGGTCGGCGATCATGATCTTGTCGGGGCCGTGGCGCGGGATCTGGGGCTGGAAATGGCCTTTTGGAAGATCGCCATGCGGCCCGGCAAGCCGTTGATGGCCGGAAGGCTGGGTCAGGCGGCGCTGCTCGGCCTGCCGGGAAATCCTGTTTCGGCAATCATTTGCGCGCGGTTGTTCCTGTTGCCGCTGCTGGAGCGGATGCAGGGGTTGCAGGGCGCGCCGCACCGCACTGCGCGTGCCCGGCTTGGCGCGGATGTAGCGGCGAACGGGCCAAGGGCGCATTACATGCGCGCCACCCTGACAAAGGGCGATGATACGCCGGTTATCACGCCGCTTCCCTCACAGGATTCCGCGCTTCTGACCATACTTGTCACCGCCAACGCGCTTTTGATCCGCCCGGTCGGCGATGCGGCACGCGCTTCGGGTGATTGGGTGGACTATCTGCCGCTTTCGCCAAGCGATTGACACAAAGAGGGAACAGGGGTAGAACATGACCGGAACACCTATGACGCCGGCAAAGGAACCTCTTCGCAATGCTTACCCGCAAACAGTTGGAACTGCTGGATTTCATTCAACAACGTGTTGAAAAGGATGGCGTGCCCCCCTCTTTCGACGAAATGAAGGAGGCGTTGGACCTGCGCTCCAAATCCGGCATTCACCGGCTGATCACGGCGCTGGAGGAACGCGGGTTTATCCGCCGTCTCGCCCACCGGGCGCGGGCGATCGAAATCGTCAAACTGCCGGAAGCCATGGCACGACCCAGTTTCTCGCCCAAGGTCATTCAAGGCGACAGGGCCGACCCGCCCAAAGGTGCGCTTCCGGTCGAGCCGGTGCATGCGCTGGAACTGCCAGTCATGGGCCGTATCGCCGCCGGTGTCCCGATCGAGGCGATATCGGAGGTATCGCATCATGTGGCGGTGCCCGGCTCCATGCTGTCGGGGCGCGGCAATCATTATGCGCTGGAGGTTACCGGGGATTCGATGATCGAAGTCGGGATCAATGACGGCGATATCGTCGTCATCCGCGAACAGAATGTCGCCGATAATGGCGATATTGTCGTGGCGCTGGTGGAGGGGCATGAAGCCACTTTGAAGCGGTTCCGCCGTAAGGGTGGCATGATCGCGCTCGAGGCTGCCAATCCCGCCTATGAAACCCGGGTACT
>JBARVM010000131.1:0-3651 GCA_049646265.1 Paracoccaceae bacterium | reverse complement strand
TGACAGGCCAGATGCAGGGTCGTGTTCCACCCCCCTGACACGGCAAGACAATCTGCCGTGATCCGCTCCACCTGCCCAGCTGCCGTCCTGACCGAGATTTCGCGGAGCCCCAAGCGGCCCCTTGTGCCGACCACCTGCGCGCCCGCAAAGACCGGCCAATCGCCGACCTGCGGCACATCTTCGCGCACATCCACCACAGCGGCCACTTTCACCCCGGCCGCCGCCAGATCGCGGGCGGTGCGATGCGCATCGTCGTTATTGCCAAAAAGCGCCACCGACTGGCCCGCCGCCACGCCCCACCGGTTGAGATAGGCGCGCACCGCACCGGCCATCATGATCCCCGGCCGGTCATTCATCGCAAAGGCGATAGGGCGTTCCAGCGCCCCGGTGGCAAGGATCGCCCGGCGCGCCACAATCCGCCAGAAACATTCCCGCGCCAGCCCCTTTGGTGCCGCCCCAAGATGCAGCCCGACCCGCTCCAGCGCGCCAAAGGTGCCGCCATCATAGGCGCCGGTGACGGTGGTCCGGCTCATCAGCCGCACATTCGGCAAGCCTTGTAACTCTGCCAGAACCTCCGCCACCCAAAGCGCGCCGGGCTTGCCCGCCACCTCTTCGCTTTCCGCCAGAAGCCGGCCGCCCATGCGGGCATCTTCATCGGCCAGAATGACATCAGCCCCAGACCGGCCAGCCGTCAGCGCCGCCATCAACCCCGCAGGCCCTGCCCCGATCACCAAAAGATCGCAATGCGCCCAGGCCTTTTCGTAATTCTCGTCATTATGCAGCCCCGAAAGCGCGCCAAGCCCCGCTGCCCGCCGGATCGCAGGCTCATAGAGCTTTTCCCAGAAGCTGCGCGGCCACATGAAGGTCTTGTAATAAAAGCCCGCTGACAGGAAGGGCGACAAAAGGTCATTCACTGCCATCACATCCATTGCCAAGGACGGCCAGCGGTTCTGGCTCCTGGCGACAAGATCGGGGAAAATCTCCTGCATCGTGGCGCGTACATTCGGCACCAGCGCCGCCCCCTGCCCGACACTGACCAGCGCGTTCGGCTCTTCCGAACCGGCGCACATTATCCCGCGCGGCCGGTGATATTTGAAGGATCGGCCCACCACCCTCACCCCGGCGGCCAGCAGCGCCGAGGCGAGCGTATCCCCCTCGAACCCGGTATAGTCGCGCCCGTCAAAACGAAAGCCGACCGTCTGGCCGCGATCAAGAAGACCTTTTCCCGCAACCCTCATGCCGGCTTTCCCTTGGCTTTTGGCGCAGGCTTCTTGCGTACCGGCGCAGGTCTTTTGCCAGCAGCGGTCTTTGTCGCGGCGGCGCTTTCATCCAGCAGATCCACCGAAAAGATCGCGTGCGAAAGCGTATCGCGGCGGATCACCAGCCACGATGCACAACCCATTTCATGATACCAAAGGTCGCGCGTCTCTCCCGCCGGATTATCGCGCAGATGCAGATAATCATCCCACGCTTCGACTGGCGCAGCTTCGGCTGGCCGGTCGGCATAGACGGCATCGCCGTAGTAATAAAACTCGCGCCGGTCGCGGGGGCCGCAAAGGGGACAGGTTATGCGCATTGGTTCTTCCCCCCTTAGTGCAAGTTATGTTGAGAGCCCGTGCCCTCTTCATCCAGAAGATGGCCTGAGCGGAACCGGTCCAGCCGGAAATTGCGTGCAGTTTCATGGGGTTCCCCGGTCGCCACCAGATGCGCCATGGCCCAGCCAGAGGCAGGAACAGCCTTGAACCCGCCGTAGTTCCAGCCGCAGTCGATGAAAAGCCCGTCGATATGGGTCTTGTCGATGATGGGCGAGCCATCCGGCGTCATATCCATGATCCCGCCCCATGACCGCAGCACCTTTGCCTTGCCGATCATCGGCATCAGCGTCATGCCCGCCTCCATCACATGTTCGACCATCGGCAGGTTCCCACGCGCGGCATAGGAGGCGTAGAAATCCAGATCGCCACCGAAGACAAGGCCACCTTTGTCGGACTGGCTGATATAGAAATGGCCCATGCCGAAGCTGACCACATGATCGATCACCGGCTTCAACCCTTCGGTCACGAAAGCCTGCAGAATATGGGACTCGATGGGCAGGCGCATTCCCGCCATGGCCGCTACCTGACCCGAACGGCCCGCGACGATGATCGCCACCTTCTTTGCCCGGATCGGGCCACGTGTCGTCTGCACGCCGGTCACGCGGCCATCGGTGCTGTCGATCCCCGTCACCTCGCAATTCTGGATCAGATCGACGCCGCGCTGATCGGCGCCCCGCGCATAGCCCCACGCAACCGCATCATGCCGCGCCGTACCGCCCCGCCGGTGCAAAAGCCCGCCATAGATCGGAAAGCGCGTCTGGGCGAAATCCAGATAGGGCAGATGGCGGCGCACACCCTCGCGGTCCAAAAGCTCTGCATCGTCGCCCTGATTGATCATCGCATTGCCGCGCCGGGCAAAGGCATCGCGCTGGCCGTCCGAATGGAAAAGATTGATCAGCCCGCGTTGCGAATGCATGACATTGTAATTCAGGTCAGCTTCCAACCCTTCCCACAATTTCATCGAATGGCTGTAGAACTCCGAATTGCCGGGCAGGAAATAGTTGGCGCGCACGATCGTGGTATTCCGCCCCACATTGCCACCACCTAGATAGCCCTTCTCCAGCACCGCAATATTGGTAAGCCCGTGGTTCTTGGCCAAATAATAGGCCGTGGCAAGCCCGTGCCCGCCACCACCGATGATGATGACATCATAGTCCGGCTTGGGTTCGGCATCGCGCCAGGCCGGTTTCCAGCCCTTGTTGCCGAAAAGACCCTCGCGCAGAACCTTGAAACCGGAATAGCCCATTACCCTCCCCGACTGCCCCGTCACCTTGGCAGTTTGTTTCTGCCTTTGTGCGATGCTGCGCCAAAAACGCCATGTTGAGAAGCGTCAATTTTTGTCGGATTTGGATTTTATCCGCATTTTTTGCGCCGAAACGGCTGTGGGCCTACTCGACCAGTCGAAAGTGGGAAAACTGGAAATTGTCAGAGACACCTTCGCTTTTGCAAAAGGGCACTGTACCGGCCAGCGCCAGATAAAGGCTGCCCGCCGTCACGACCGACAGATCGTCCATCCCATGTTCGCCCAAGGTCAGCGCCACATCGCCGCGAGCAATGACCTGTCCGCCGAAAAAGTCGACGCCGCTGGAAAAATCAACACCGCCATTGGTCAGGATCTGTACCCCCCCGCCCTCGCTACATTGGTCATTGCGCCCGAACTGGACGGCAGTGCCTGCCGATATTGCCGTTGGGCTGTTGGACGTGGATAGGATAACCGCACTTTGCACAACTGTCCCCGACCCTATCACAACCCGGCAATTGGTGATCAGCACCGCCTCCAGCAGGACAGCGTTATTGTTTAGCACCAGGTCTGTATCCCCACTGGGGCATTGCATGTGGTAGATCATCCCCGGCGCCATGCTGTTCGGGCCAAACTCCATGCCATAGGCCAACTCTATCGGCTCGTCATTGGTGATATAGGACCGCCAGTAACGCCCCCCCTTGACCGTCAACCCCTTGGCTATCTCCTCCAAATGGTTGACAGGCCGCATCCGGTAAGCGCGGTCGCCGAGTGCCACTTTCAGCCCTTCGACCGCCGCCACATCTCCGCCAGGGG
>JBARVM010000130.1:0-2680 GCA_049646265.1 Paracoccaceae bacterium | reverse complement strand
CTGCGCAAGCCGTTCAGGAGGCTTTCAAACAGCGCGAAAGCCTCTGTCTTATATTCCGACAGCGGATCGCGCTGGGCGTAACCCCGGAACCCGATGACCGACCGAAGATGTTCAAGCGTTACCAGATGTTCGCGCCATTTCGCGTCGATGGTCTGCAACAATAGCTGCTTTTCGATCTGGCGCATCGTGGCGGGGCCAAAGGCCTCTGCCTTTTCTGCCATCATCTTGTCGGCGGCCTCGGTCAGGCGCTCGCGGATCAGATCCTGATCGACGCCCTCTTCTGCCGCCCATTGCGCTACCGGCAGGTCCATCGTCAGCTGGCTGATCACCGCCTGCTGCAACCCGTCCGTATCCCAACGATCCGGGTAGGTTTTCGGCGGCATATGGGTATCGACCATATCCTCGATCACCTGATGGCGCATATCGGCGGCAATCTCCTCGATATCGTCGGCCGACATGATTTCCAGCCGCTGGCCAAAAATCGCCTTGCGCTGGTCGTTCATCACATCGTCATATTTCAGCAATTGCTTGCGGATATCAAAATTGTGCCCCTCGACCTTGGCCTGAGCGCGCTCAAGGGACTTGTTGACCCAAGGGTGGATGATCGCCTCCCCCTCTTTCATCCCCAGCGTGCCAAGTATCTTGTCCAACCGGTCCGACCCGAAGATCCGCATCAGGTCATCTTCAAGGCTAAGGTAAAAGGACGAACGCCCCGGATCACCCTGACGGCCCGAACGACCGCGCAGCTGATTGTCGATCCGGCGGCTTTCATGACGCTCCGTCGCCAGAACGAAAAGCCCGCCAGCCTCGATGACGCGTGCCTTGTCGTCGGCATGGTCCGCCTCGATCCTTGCACGCACCTCGTCGGGGTTGGCCTCCGGGTCGGCGGCCAGCGCCAGCATCACTTCCATCTCGATATTGCCGCCAAGCTGGATATCCGTCCCGCGACCGGCCATGTTGGTGGCAATGGTCACAGCGCCAAATTTACCGGCATCGGCAACGATCTTTGCCTCTTGCTCATGCTGGCGGGCATTCAGGACATTATGCGTGATCCCGGCCCCTTCGAGCATCTTCGACAGCATTTCCGACTTTTCGATAGAGGTGGTGCCAACCAGAACCGGCTGACCCTTGGCATGGGCCTTCTTGATCCGCTCCAGAATGGCGTCGTATTTTTCCCGCGCCGTGCGGTAGACCCGGTCATGATTGTCCACCCGCTGCACCGGGCGGTTGGTCGGCACTTCGACAACGCCCAGCTTGTAGATTTCCATGAACTCCTCGGCCTCTGTCGCCGCGGTGCCGGTCATGCCCGCCAGCTTGCCATATAGGCGGAAATAGTTCTGGAACGTTACCGAGGCCAGCGTGACATTCTCTGGCTGAACCTTGACGCCTTCCTTGGCCTCGATCGCCTGATGCAGCCCGTCCGACAGGCGGCGGCCCTTCATCATCCGGCCGGTAAACTCGTCAACCAGCACCACCTCGTCATCGCGCACCACATAATGCTGATCGCGCTGGAACAGCTTGTGGGCGCGCAGGGCCTGGCTGATATGGTGAACGACCGTCGTCGATTCCGGATCGTAAAGCGACTGGCCCTCGGGCAGGACGCCCGCCTCCTGCAGCCGCTTTTCGACAAACTCGTTGCCATCCTCGGTAAAGGTCGCCGTCCGGCTCTTTTCGTCCAGCTTGTAATGTTCCGGCGCCAGTTCCGGGACGAACTTGTCAAGCGTGCGGTAAAGCTCCGAGCGGTCCTGACTGGGGCCAGAGATGATCAGCGGCGTGCGCGCCTCGTCGACCAGAATACTGTCCACCTCGTCGACAATGGCAAAGAAATGGCCACGCTGCATCATCTGGTCGAGCGAGGATTTCATATTGTCGCGCAGATAGTCAAAACCCAACTCGTTGTTGGTCGCATAAGTGATATCGGCGCGGTAAGCGGCATGTTTTTCCGCGTCGGACTGGAACGGGTAGACAACGCCCACCTGCATGCCAAGCGCGTTATAGACCTTGCTCATCCACTCCGCGTCACGCTTGGCCAGATAATCGTTGACCGTGACGATATGCACGCCCTTGCCGGTCAGCGCATTCAGATAGGCGGGAAAGGTCGCCACAAGCGTCTTGCCTTCGCCCGTCCGCATCTCGGCGATATTGCCCTGATGCAGGAAGATGCCGCCCATCAGCTGCACGTCAAAGGCCCGCAGCCCCAACGCCCGCCGCGCACCTTCGCGGCAGTTGGCAAAGGCCTCGGGCAGGATCTTGTCCAGACTTTCGCCCTCGGCGACGCGGCGGCGGAATTCCGCTGTCTTTTCGATCAGCCCCACATCCGACAGGGCCGCAAAATTTTCTTCCAGCGCGTTGATTTTCTCGACGAGCGGGCGCACGGATTTGACTTTACGGTCATTCGGTGTGCCAAACACCTTCCGCGCGATTGTTCCTATGCCCAGCAATTTGCTCTCCGCTTGGGTTTCAATGGTCTTGTGCCATCAACTCGGCCTTGCCGCGATCTTCCAGCTTGCCTAGATAGGCGGGTAATCGGGTAAGTCGGGCCGTTCAGGGCTTCTGGCGATGTAAGCGGCAACCCGCAGATAGTCAACGCTGCGACCGTCGCAGCCCGTCAAGGAGCGCAGGAATATGACCAAAATAACCAACTTTTTATCAGCGACGGCGCTGGCGCTGACCTTTGCCC
>JBARVM010000129.1:0-5067 GCA_049646265.1 Paracoccaceae bacterium | reverse complement strand
GCACGCGAAATTCGCCGACCATGGCAAGATAGGGGGCCATTTCGGCGGCATAGTCGGGGGGGATGGTCACAGCCTCGCGGCTGACCAGAATATAGAAGGCGCCGGGGTCGAGGATGATGCGCCCTTCCGCAGTGCGAACCGGTTCCCAGTAATCCCGGGCCGCGTAATGGCCAATAAGATCGAGGTCGATGATGCCGGTATGGGGCTTGGCCCGGTAACCGACCAGATCGCCTGCCGCAGGCCGAAGATCGACCGAAAAGCCAAGCCCTTCGGAGATGACCGCAGGCCCGCTGACCAGTGGATCGGCGGCATGTAACGCGGCAAGATCGCGATCGTTCAGCACGGCCTGACCCTGACGGAAGCGGATCTGGTTCAGACGCATGCCGGGCCGCACCAGAACCGAGAAGGAGCGGGGGCAGATTTCGGCGTAAAGCGGGCCCTCGTACCCTTCGACGATACGGTCGAACTCCACCCCGCTGTCACAGATGGTGCGGGTCAAAAGATCAAGCCTGCCGGTGGAGCTTTTGGCGTTGGCCACAGCGGTGACGGAGGCTGGCAGGCGCAGCCGTTCCATCAGCGGCACCACATAGACGCAGCCCTTTTCCAGAACGGCCCCGGCGGTCAGATCGACCCTGTGCATTTCGAATTCTCGCAACCGGTCGGCAACGCGTTGACCATGCCCGGCCAGAAAGGAGGCACGGACCCGGTAGGCCACGGTACCAAGGCGCAGATCAAGGCTCGCAGGCTGGATCTGAGGGTCGGTGACCGGTAGGTCGGCATCGATCAGCCCATCCGCTATCATGCGCCGGATGCCGCTGTCTGCCATTACGCCAATACCGCTCATGCCTGCCCTCCGATGTGCCAAGGCCCACCTCGTGACCGAGATGGGCCTTTGTCGAAATGGTCGGGCCGGTGAGATTCGAACTCACGACCTTCCGCCCCCCAGACGGACGCGCTAACCAGGCTGCGCCACGGCCCGACAGGGCGCTCTATAGGATGATTAGCGGGGTGGGGGCAAGCGGCAATTCGCACAAGTCTGTCCAGCCGGGCCGATGCTATTGATCTGAGGCGCGGCGCCGTTCGTAAAGATCGTTGAGCCGCTTGTAGATGGCGACAAGGTGATCTTTTTTCTGGGCAATGCGGTAGGTGGTCATAGCCCGCACCATGGCGGCGGCGGGAATAAAATCGCCCTCTTTGTAGGGCGGGTCGAAATGGGTTTCCGGTGCCAGCGGATGCAGATCGGCCAGGGGCGCGCTACGCTGACGTTCAAGCTCTGCCCGCGCCTCTGGGCCGGGGGCGCGGTTGGGGCGGCTGGTTGCCTCTCCAGGGTCGACGGGCAGGGCGGTGTGGTCGCTGTCAGCGCCTTCCTCCGCGTCGGTCAGGCTTTGGTCATCCGGCAGAGCGGTGCGCAGTTGGTGGCCAGCGGGCCATTTGCGCGCAGCTTCCGCCCCCGTATCCGAGCCGGTCGATTCGCCCAGCGACACGTCAGAAAGCGCGGCGATGGCCTTGACGCCCTGTTCACGCAGCATCTTCTGCACGCCACGAATGGTCATCCCGTCATCATGCAAAAGCTTGCGGATTCCAGCCAGTAGCGCCACATCCCCCGGCCGGTAATATCGCCTGCCACCGGCGCGCTTTACCGGCTTGATTTGCGAAAAGCGGCTTTCCCAGAAACGCAGCACATGGGCGGGCGTGTCCAATGCATCGGCAACTTCGCTGATCGTGCGGAACGCTTCGGCCGATTTTGACATTTTCTTTGGCCTCAGCCCCGGTTACCGGCAGCGACGCGGTCTTTCATCAGATGCGAGGGCCGGAAGGTCAGAACGCGCCTAGGATGAATAGGAACCTCATCACCCGTCTTGGGGTTGCGGCCGATCCTGGCCGATTTCGAACGGACCGAAAAGGTACCAAAGGAGGAAATCTTGACGGTTTCCCCGGCAACCAGCGCATCCGACAGATGTTGCAGGACGCTTTCCACCAGCTGGGCAGATTCGTTCCGCGACAGGCCGACAGCGCTGAAAACAGCCTCGCTGAGGTCCATACGTGTCAATGTCTTATCACTCATCCCGTCCCTCATATTTCTGATTTCTCGTTCGTTTCGTGCTGAGGATGCGGGCTTTGAATTTACGAGTCAATATCAATGACTTGGAACCAGCTATTCAGGCGGGGAATTACCAGCGCAGAACCACCGATCCCCAGGCAAGGCCTCCGCCGATTGCTTCCATCACCAGAAGATCGTTTTTCTTGAATTGGCCGCGCGCGTTGGCAACCGATAGCGCCAGCGGAATGGAGGCGGCAGAGGTGTTGCCGTGATCCTGTACCGTAACAACGACCCGTTCCATCGGCACCTGCAGCCGTTTGGCAGTGCCTTCGATGATGCGGATATTGGCCTGATGCGGTACGATCCAGGAAACATCCTCGGCAACGAGCCCGGCCTTTGCCAGCGCGGTATGGGCGGTTTCAGAGAGTTTTTCGATCGCGTGGCGAAAGACCTGATTGCCCTGCATCCGCAGATGTCCAGCCTGACCGGTCGTAGAGACGCCGCCATCTACATAAAGAAGGTCGCGATGCGTCCCGTCTGAATGCAGATCCATGGCGAGAATGCCCCGGTCGGCAGCGGTGCCGTCGCCTTCTTCGGCGGAAAGGACCAATGCACCAGCCCCGTCGCCGAAGAGAACGCAGGTTGAGCGATCTTCCCAATCCATGATGCGGCTGAAAGTTTCGGCGCCGATCACCAGTATGCGGCGGGCCTGACCAGAAATGATCATCGCATTGGCCGTGGCCAGCGCATAGACAAAACCGGCGCAAACTGCCTGCACATCAAAGGCGAAGCCGTTCTTCATGCCGATCTTGGCCTGCACCATTGTTGCAACCGAAGGGAAGGTAAGATCCGGAGTGGATGTGGCGACTATGATCGCGTCTATGTCATCGGTGCCAAGGCCCGCATCCGCCAGCGCCGCGCGGGCTGCTTCTGCCCCCAGATCCGATGTGGTCTGGCCTTCGGCGGCAAAATGGCGGCGTTCTATGCCTGTACGGGCGCGAATCCATTCGTCGCTCGTATCGATCTTGCCTTCAAATTCCGCGTTCAGAACCACGCGCGCAGGCAGGTAATGGCCAACACCTTCGATGACCGAGCGACATGTCATTCTGAATTACCGATCCTTGTCCCCACAACCGTTCCGGCATCTTGCCCCGCCGGCGCGGCAGTGGCAACCCGGGCTTTCAGCCTTTCGTTAAATCCGGTTGCGGTAAGCCGGTGGGCCAATTGGATCGCGGCGGAAATACCGGTGGCGTCCGCCGAGCCGTGGGACTTGACTACAGTACCATTCAATCCAAGGAAAACCCCACCATTGACCCGCCGCGGGTCGATCCGCCTTTGCAGCTGGCGCAAGGGACCCAGCGACAAAAAGGCGCCCAAGCGGGCCAAAAGGGTGGCATTCAAGGCCTCGCGCATGAATTCGCCGACAAGCTTCGCCGTGCCCTCGCCGGTTTTCAAGGCGACATTGCCGGTGAACCCGTCCGTAACAATGACATCGACCCTGCCAGAGGGAAGATCGCTGCCCTCGACAAAACCGACATAGTCGAACTTGGCATCATTGGCTGCGGCGCTAATCAGGTCTTGCGCCTGTTTCAGTTCGCTACTGCCCTTATGCTCTTCAGTTCCGACATTCAGGACGCCGACCCGCGGGTGGCTGATGCCAAGGCCATTACGTGCGTAGGACACGCCCATAAGGGCAAATTGTAACAGGTCCTGCGCTTCGGCGCGAATATCGGCGCCGACATCCAGCATGACTGCAAACTGCGTGGCAGAGCGGTTGGGCCAAAGGCAGGCGATGGCAGGCCGGTTGACGCCCGGCAACTTCCGCAGGCGCAACATCGCGACCGCCATCAATGCGCCAGTGTTGCCGCAGGAAACTGCCGCGGCGGCGCGCCCCTCTTTCACAGCGTCGAGCGCTGACCACATGGAGGTTCCCTGACCATGCCGCATGACCTGGCTTGGCTTGTCCTCCATCGTGACAACAGATTCAGTGGGGCAAATGGTGGTGCGCGCCGCAAGCTCCGGCCTATTGGACAAAAGGCGCGCCAGTTCGTCCTGATTGCCGTGCAAAAGGAAATGCAGATCGGGACATTGGGCAAGGCTAAGCGCCATGCCGGAAATGACAACGGCGGGGCCATTGTCCCCGCCCATTGCGTCAACTGAAATAACGATCTGACCCGACAGACCCTCTGCCATGCTGTCACCCTTTGGGTTAAGCGTCGACGACATAGGGGCCAACCGTGCGGTCAGCCTTAGGCCGCCGCGTCGTCCAGGTCGACTTCTGCAGTCTGCGCTACGATTTCCTTGCCGTCATAATGACCGCAGGCACCACAGACATGGTGCGGGCGTTTCAGTTCGCCGCAGTTTGAACATTCGTTCGGATTCGCAGCAACCAGAAAGTCATGGGCGCGACGCATGTTGCGACGGGACCGGGTGGTGCGATTCTGGGGGACAGCCATGTCTCAACCTCAGGTTATTGGGGCCTCTGCCCAGGTTTATTCGGGTAGGTCCGTTCCGATCACCGATGGCAACCGGGCGCGAACCCAAGATACAAGCGAGGCCGGGAACATACTGGGATTCCGAGCAGGCGCAAGTGTTTTCTGGCCGGAAAATGCCACAGAAGCGGGCGTAACGTGTAAATACCCGGCCTCAATTTGGCTTTGTGCCGCCAGTACCACCTTTGAGCAGATCGGCCAGCCCGGCAAAGGGCTTTATTTTCTGGTCGCTCAGCGGTTCGGCCCCCTCTTCGGCGATCACCAGCCCTTCGAATGCGGCGCCTTTGGCGCGGGGATATAGGGGCAGGGCCAAAGACAGGGCCTCGGTCATGGCGAGGCCAAGGTCGATCACCTCGCCCAGAGGTTCTTGCGTATCATCCTCGGCCATCTCGGTTTCTTCCGCCTCGGGCTCTTGCCAGTCGGCCAGATAGCGGCGGGTCACCGGTTCGGACAGGCTGGCGGGCACCGGTTGCAACGAGACGACACAGGGTTGAACCACATCGGCGGTCAGCTGCGCCTCCAGCAGAAAGTCGG
>JBARVM010000128.1:0-2125 GCA_049646265.1 Paracoccaceae bacterium | reverse complement strand
CCTTGAACCCGTCAAAGCCCAGCTCGTATTCCTTCATGCCCCGGTAGCCCAGAACCTCGATCTCGCCACCGGTCATGCCGGGCGTCGGGAACGGGATTTCATCGGTGCCGGGGGTCTTTTCGGCGAGGAACATGGAAAGGCCGCGATAGTCGGTCGTCTCGGGATCGGTCCGCGCCAGCAGCGTCATCACATGGGTGCGCGCGGCATGGGTGATCCAGGTCTTGTTGCCGGTCACACTCCAGTCCTCGCCGTCCTTGACCGCGCGGGTGCGCAGGGAGCCGAGGTCGGAGCCGGTATTCGGTTCGGTAAAGACAGCGGTGGGCAGGATCTCCCCGCTCGCCAGTTTGGGCAGCCACTGCGCCTTTTGTTCATCCGTGCCACCGCAAAGGATCAATTCGGCGGCAATCTCGCTGCGCGTCCCCAAAGACCCCACACCGATATAGCCACGGCTCAACTCCTCGCTCACCACAACCATCGAGGCTTTGGACAGGCCCAGCCCACCGAATTCTTCCGGAATGGTCAGGCCGAAAACGCCCAACTCGGCCAGCTCGGTGATCACCTCCATCGGGATCAACTCATCCTTCAGATGCCAATTATGGGCATTCGGTACCACCCGCTCTTCGGCATAGCGGCGGAACTGGTCGCGGATCATCTCCAGATCTTCGTCAAGCCCGGTGGCGCCCATCGTTGCCCGCCCATGATTGTCGCGCATCAGCCGCACCAGCCGCGCCCGGGCGGCGGGCGTGTTACCGCCCGCGATCAGCGTCGCGGAGGCACCTTCAGGCGTCCATGTCAGACCCAGATCGGACAGCCGCGCGACCTCGCCCTGACTCATCGGGATGCCACCGACGATCTGCGCAAGATATTCGCCGAACCCGATCTGAAGGATCAGCGCCTCCATCTCGCCCAAGGCGCCAGCCTCGGAAATTCGCCCTGCCCAGGCCCGCATCTGGCGCAGGGATTCGACATAAGTAGCCAGCCAGGAAAGCGCATGGGCAGAGAACTGGTTTTCCTCCAAGGCCGCTGCCGAAACCCGGCCATCTCGGATCACGCGCGCGCGCAAACCCTCTGTGGCCTTGACCAGAATCGCCTCGACCGGCGGCAAGGCCGCCGCTGTCAGCGACAAAAGCTCTGGAAGAATGACATTGGGCGTTTCAGCTCCGTCATGTGCCATAGCGCGGCTCCTTTTCTGCGACTGCATTGTCCTAGACATTTTGCTACTGCAGCGCAATATTAATTCACGCCCAGCAAAGCATCAGCACAAAAATGTCGTGACCAAAATCCCGTGCAGTGCGGCCGCCAGACGACTATAGAAAGCCAAAGGGGGCGCAATGACGATCTTTGGCCTGGAACCCGCACTGTTTCTCATCGCAGTGGCAATCACCGCCGTCGCCAGCATCGTCAAGGGTGCGGTCGGCTTTGCGATGCCGATGATCATGATCTCGGCCCTCGCCTCCTTCCTGCCCGCCGATCAGGCGCTGGCGACGCTGATCCTGCCCACGCTTGCCACCAACGCCGCACAGGCCTTTCGGCAGGGATGGCGCAGCGTCCTTGCCACATTGCGCGACTACCGCACCCTCCTCATCACCCTTTGCCTGACCATGGCACTGGCTGCGCAACTTGTACCGATCATGCCGCAAGCCCTGCTGCTGATGAGCCTGGGCCTACCCATCGTCGCCTTCGCCATAACGCAACTGGCAGGTTGGCACCTGCGATTCGACCCCAAAAACCGAGGTCGGGCCGAAGTAACAACCGGCCTTGTCGGCGGCTTCTTCGGGGGAATATCCGGCGTCTGGGGGCCGCCAACCATCGCGTTCCTCCTGTCGCTGGAGGCTGAAAAACGCGAAATCATCCGCGTGCAGGGTGTCATTTATCTGGTCGGCGCCGCCATGCTTCTGACCGCCCATCTCGGCTCAGGCATCGCCAATGCCAAAACCCTTCCCCTCTCCGCCGCCCTCTGCCTGCCCGCCCTCGGAGGCCTTTACACCGGCTTTGCGATCCAGGACCGGCTCGACGCGCAGCGCTTTCGCCGCTGGACGCTGATCGTGCTGGCCATAACCGGGCTCAACCTCGTCCGCCGCGCTCTGGCGCTCTGATCTTCTTCTGTTTGAAAGTACCTCGGGGG
>JBARVM010000127.1:0-5624 GCA_049646265.1 Paracoccaceae bacterium | reverse complement strand
GCCGGGCCTGAAGGTCATTCACCTCTTTCGTAAGGGCGCCCTCATCTGCAGAAACAGGCTCTATTTCGGCCAAAATCGCGGTTTTCAGCGCCAAGAGGGCCTCGTCGTCGATCTTGATATCGGCCTGCGGTTGGGGTGCCGCCACCGATCCGGCAAGATCAGCCAACCGGCTTTCAGCCGCCGCCAGCCTTTCTTCCAAAGATCCCTGCGGCGCCTGACCGAGAAACTCGGGGTAAAATTTGATCAGTCCGATCACGCCCGCCGCACCGATCGCGGCGGAGAGGGCCGAGGCCACGAGCAAAGGCAAGAATGACCCCCGCGCCTCTTGCCGGTCGCGGTTGCCGATCTCCGGCCTCTGTTCGGCCGTCGTGTCAGTGGCTGCGGCCTCGGCGGCTGGATCCCCGTCGGCCATATCTTCGACCGGGCTGGGCTGGTCCTCTTGCGTCATCACGTCGGGGGATATGTCCGTTTCCGGGGCTGCGGTTTCGTCAGACTGCATTTTGCTCCGCCGTGCCATACCGCCCACTCCCAAATGCAATTAGGGCTAGTCACCCCACAGCTCCAATCTAGTCACGCCCGGCCCCAATCTCAACTGCGCACAATGTCCCGGGCCAACGCGGCAGTGGCGATCAGCATGCTTTCGCCCTCTGGCCGGTCCGCTACCACAATCCGCGCGGGCTTCAGCAACGCGGCCTCTGCCGCGACCGCCTCGCTCATCGCAACCAGAAACAGCGGCGCGCGGATCGTCGGCGCGGCTTCGCGAACCAATCGGGTCGAACGGGGTGAAAAAAGCGGCAAGAGCACCGGCGCGGAACCTTGCAGAACCTCTGCCGCAGCATCGGAAAATGGCAGCGGCTCTTGCCGGTAGAGAGTTGCGGAAACAGTGTCTACTCCAGCGTCTTTCAGGGCTTTTTCCATATCGAACGCAACGTCCGCACCGCGCAGCCACAAAAGCGGTTGCACCCCCCTGTCCTGCCCGATCATCTTTGCCAAATCCGCCGCCGTTCCAGGGCCGGTAATGGCGCGCATGCCGGCCTGTTCTGCGGCCTTTTGGGTTCTTGGCCCGACGCACCAAGCTGTCAGATCACGCCGTTCGCTTAGCCGGCAAAAGGCGCGCACCGCTGTCTCTGCGGTAAAGATCAGCCCGCCAGCGCTCGGCAATCTGACCCCATCCGTCAGCCAGCTTGTCTGCATCAAGGGCGAAATCATCACCCGCCAGCTGGAATCAAGTTGCCCCGCGCAGGCTTCGGCAAAGCGGGCAGAGGCCTCTGACGGGCGGGTAAGAATCACGGTGCGGTTCAAGGGGCGCATCCAGCTCTGGGATTGTACGAGGACTGAACCGGTGTTACCTGCCCTTCAACCGCCGCGCAATGTTGGAACGATGAGCCAAGAGATTACCTTTCTGGGACTGGAGAGCAGTTGCGACGATACAGCCGCCGCCCTTGTCCGGCTGTCGGGGGGCAAGGCCCAGATCCTGTCCTCGGTGGTCTTTGGCCAGACAGACCTGCATGCGGCCTTTGGTGGCGTGGTGCCGGAAATTGCCGCGCGCGCCCATGCCGAAAAGCTTGATCTTTGCGTGACAGAGGCTCTGGCAGAGGCGGGTCTGCAAATCGGCGCGCTTGACGGTATTGCGGTGACGGCTGGGCCGGGCCTGATTGGCGGCGTGTTGGCCGGGGTGATGTGCGCCAAGGGGCTGGCGGCCGGTTCCGGCCTGCCCTTGATCGGCGTCAATCACCTCGCCGGTCACGCGCTGACGCCGCGCCTGACCGACGCGCTGGAATTTCCCTATCTCATGCTTCTTGTGTCGGGCGGCCATTGCCAGTTCCTGATTGCCCGTGGCCCTGACAGTTTTTCCCGGCTGGGTGGCACGATCGACGATGCGCCCGGCGAGGCTTTCGACAAGACCGCCAAGCTGCTTGGCCTTGGTCAACCCGGCGGCCCGATGGTGGAACGGGAGGCCGCCCTTGGGATGGCGGGGCGTTTCGCCTTTCCCCGGCCCCTGCTTGACCGACCGGGTTGCGACATGTCCTTTTCCGGTCTGAAAACCGCGCTGCTGCGGCTCCGCGATGGTCTGGTGGCCGAAAAGGGCGGCATCAGCCAGCAAGATCGCGCCGACCTGTGTGCAGGCTTTCAAGAGGCCGTCGCAACGGTTCTGGCCGAAAAATCCCGCCGGGCGCTGGAAATCTATCTGGCGGAATCCCCGACCCAGCCCGCCTTTGCCGTTGCGGGCGGTGTGGCGGCAAACAGGCTGATCCGCGCCCACCTGTCAGATATCTGCGCAGCCAATGCCACACGTTTTCTGGCGCCACCCCTTGCGCTATGCACCGATAATGCCGCGATGATCGCCTGGGCCGGTATCGAAAGATACCGGCTTGGCCACCGCGACGGGCTTGACCTGTCGGCCCGGCCACGCTGGCCACTGGACAAATCAGCCCCGGCAATGCTTGGTTCTGGCAAGAAGGGAGCCAAGGCATGAAAGTCGCCATTCTCGGAGCGGGTGCATTCGGCACGGCCATCGCGGTCGCGCTTGCCGCTGGCGGCGAAACCGTTGGCCTTTGGGCCCGAAGCGCCGATCACGCGGAAAAGATGCGGCAGGGGCGGGAAAACCAGTCGCGGCTGCCAGGCGTAACACTGCCGAAAAACGTCTCTATTTCAGCCGAAATCGAAGATTTTCGCGCGGCAGAGACTTTGGTTCTGGCCATGCCGACCCAGCAATTGTCGAGCTTTGTTGAAAGCCATCTGGCGCAGCTACGCGGCAAGAACTGCGTTCTTTGCGCCAAAGGTATCGATCTTGAAACCGGCCGCGGCCCAACTGCGATCCTGCGCGGCAGTTTGGAGGGGAGCCACCCCGCCATCCTGACCGGCCCCAGCTTTGCCCAGGATATCGCCCGGGGCCTGCCGACCGCCCTGACGCTCGCCTGTGACGCAGATAAGATTGGAGAGGCCCTGCAGGCGCTGCTTTCAACACCTGACCTGCGGATCTATCGCACAACCGATACGACCGGCGCGGAACTTGGTGGCGCCCTGAAAAATGTCATGGCGATTGCCGCAGGCATCGTGATCGGCGCCGGGTTGGGGGATAGTGCCCGCGCAGCCCTTATGGCGCGCGGCTTTTCTGAAATGGCGCGTCTGGCCATCGCTTTCGGCGGCAGGTTCGAAACGATCACCGGTCTTTCGGGCCTGGGCGATCTGATCTTGACCTGCACCTCTGAACAGTCGCGGAACTTTCGCTTTGGCGCGGCACTGGGTGCTGGACGTGACTTTGACCCCACAATCACCGTCGAGGGCGTTGCAACATCAAAAGCCGTGGTAAGAATTGCCGAGGCCGCCGAAATAGACATGCCTATTTCTGCGATGGTCGCTGCCCTCGTCGACCGAAAGATTGATGTCAGCTCTGCCGTAACCGCGCTGATGGCGCGACCGCTCAAGAAGGAATGAACATGCGTTTTGCCGTTATCTGCCGCGACAAGCCCGGCCACCTGCAACTACGCCTCGATAACCGCGCCAATCATCTGGCCTATATCGAGCAAACCGGGGTCGTCGAAATGGCTGGCCCCTTGATCGAGGATGGGCAGATGTGCGGCTCTCTCGTCATTTTGTCGGTCGAGGGGCGCGAAGCGGCTCAGGCTTGGGTGGACGGCGACCCCTACGGTACAGCGGGCCTTTTTGCCGAAGTGACCATTACCGAATGGAAGAAGGTGATCGGCTGATGGCCTACTGGTTGTTCAAATCCGAGCCCGACACATGGAGTTGGGATCAGCAGGTGGCCAAAGGGGCGGCTGGCGAAGAATGGAACGGGGTACGCAACTATCAGGCGCGCAACAATATGCGGGCGATGAAAATTGGCGACCGGGGGTTTTTCTACCATTCGAATGTCGGCAAGGAAGTGGTGGGCATTGTCGAAGTGTGCCGCGAAAGCGCGCCGGACAGCACGACTGACGATCCGCGGTGGGATTGCGTGCATATTCGGGCAATCGCCCCGTTGAAACGCCCGGTGACGCTGGAAGAGGCCAAGGGCGACCCGCGCCTTGCAGAAATGGCGCTGGTCAAGAATACCCGCCTGTCTGTCCAGCCAGTCACCGATGCCGAATGGGCGGTTGTCTGCGCGCTTGGCGGGCTGAGTTGACGCCGCTCGTCCCCGCTGGCGGCCTATCGATGCGATAGACAGGGCCGGGCTATTGGCCCCATACTGCCGCCACCTAAGCTTTTGGGAGGCAGAGCAATGGAAATCGTGAATGTCCTTGTGGCCGCAGCAGCGTCATGGATCTTTGGGGCGGTCTGGTACATGACCCTGTCAAAACAATGGATCCGGGCCAGCGGCGTTGAAACCGATCAGAACGGCCAGCCAAAGGGCGGCGCCAGCCCGACACCCTACATCCTGTCAGCTCTCTGCATGGTGATTGTCGCAGGCTTCATGCGCCATATCTTTGCCAGTGCGGGTATCGAAGCCGTCGGCGCCGGTGCCATGGCGGGGCTGGGCATCGGGCTTTTCTTCATCGCGCCATGGATCATGATAAACAACGCCTATTCGATGCGCCCCTTTACATTGACGCTGATCGACGGCGGCTATGCGGCGATTGGCTGTGCCATAATCGGCGCAGTTTTGTCTTTGTTCTAGAAAAAAGCAGGGTCCCGGCACCGGACCGGGACCCTTTGCCACCCCAGCGCACCCCTGCACCGTCTGCGACAACTCTGGTCTCGGCCATCCTGGCCTGTTGGTCTTACTTAGCCACAGCCGACCATGACAGGCAAGGATTTGATTTTGATAATTTCTGTAAAATCAAACTCTTATCTTAACCCAATTCCGGAAAAGATAAGGGCGCCCACAGCTGGGCGCCCCATCCGGTTACTTATAGACCGCTTCTTTTCCAAAATGCTTGGTCAACATATAGTAGATCACCGCGCGATATTTGTTCCGCTCTGACTTGCCATAGGTTTCGATCGCCGAATTGATCGCAGCCATCAACTCCGGCCCGTCCTTCAGGCCGAGTTTCTTGACAAGGAAATTGTTCTTGACCGTCTCAAGTTCAGAAGCCTGGGTGCCAGCGACGGTGGAGGCATCGGCGTCATAGATAGCCGGACCGCAGCCGATGACCACTTTCGTCAAGAGGGCCATATCCGGCGTCATCTTGCATTTGTTTTTCAGATCGTCCGCATATTTTGCGATCAACTCATCTCTTTTACCCATAATCTTTCACCCTGTTTTGGTTCTTTGCCACTCGGCAGCAAAAGCGGCCAGCCATGACAGTCTAGCGAACAACTGGGGCTTTTTGCAAAGGGGAAGATCACGGGAATTTCCCGCCAGCAAGAAAAGGCCTGTGGCCGTCTTTCCCGCTGGCGGAAGTCTTTGATTAATAGCGATAATGTTCCGGCTTGAAAGGCCCTGCAACAGTAACGCCGATATAGTCGGCCTGATCTGACCGCAGCTCGGTCAATTTGACACCAATGCGCTTGAGGTGCAGTCGGGCGACTTTTTCATCAAGATGCTTGGGCAGGATATAGACGCCGGGCTTGTACTCCGCGCCCTTGGTCCAAAGCTCGATCTGCGCCAGAACCTGGTTGGTAAAACTGGCCGACATCACGAATGAGGGGTGGCCGGTCGCGTTGCCAAGGTTCAGAAGGCG
>JBARVM010000126.1:0-3413 GCA_049646265.1 Paracoccaceae bacterium | reverse complement strand
GCGAAACGGTGACCGACCTTCTGACCGACATCAAGGGCAAGATCGTCGCCGCGCAGGAAGAAAACGTCGACCGTGCGAAGATTCAGGCGGATATCAAGGCCCTGACCGGCCAGATCAAGTCGGTCGTCAGCGCGGCACAGTTCAACGGTCTGAACCTGCTCAAGGGCACGGATGACATGAACATCCTGTCCTCGCTTGACCGTAGCTCTGACGGTTCGGTCACTGCCGCGAATATCACCGTCGCACGTCAGGATCTGACCACGGATGCAGGTACCTATGGTTCTGGTACGTCCCTTGCTGCTAATGCAGTTGTTGCCAATAGCGCCACTGCTGTTGCATCGGCAGGCAATACCGCGGTTGTCACCTTCGCGGGTACGGGGGCTGATTATTCGGCATCTGCAGCCACATTGACCGTCGCAGGGGTTGACCTCAATTTCACTGGTACCGCTGGCGATAACGAGGATGAGGCTGCCGCCTTCTTCTCCGGTGCGATCAATGCCCTTGGCCTTGAGGGTATCACAGCATCGGCCACCGGTGGCGCACTGACCATCACCTCGACGCTGGCTTTTGACGACGCGACCGTCTCGGTTTCTGGTCTGACGGCCAACGCCGCAGGTTCGGTCATCACCAGTCTGAATGGTACCGGCAGCTTGTCGCTGACCACCGGCGATATCGCCAACCGCGCCGAACAGATCGACTTCTCGACCGCAGCCGCGGTTTCCGAAGGCGACGGCTACAAGGTGACCATCGGCACCGGCTCCTACAACTATATAGCCGGCAAGAACGAGACGATGGAAGATGTTGCCAAGGGCCTGAAGGCCGCGGTGGATTCGGCCGGTATCGTTGGCATCAACACCAAGGTTGAACAGGACAGCACAACCGGCCAGTGGAGCCTGAAGGTCGACAATGACGGCACCGGCAGCGCCAGCCTTACCTTTGCATCGACAGGCAATGCCGGGGGTGAAGCGTCTGGCGGTCTCTTCGGCCTCGACTCTATCGACGTGACGACCAATGCTGGGGCCAATGCTGCGCTCGACAATATCGAAACTCTGATCTCGAATTCGATCGACAGCGCGGCCTCCTTTGGTTCGGTGCAGGGCCGGATCCAGATCCAGTCGGATTTCATCGGCAAGCTTACCGATGCGCTGAAAACCGGGATCGGTACTTTGGTTGACGCGGATATGGAGGAAGCCTCGGCCCGTTTGCAGGCGCTTCAGGTTCAGCAGCAACTAGGCATCCAGTCTCTGTCGATCGCCAATCAGGCGCCGCAGAACATTCTGGCGCTCTTCCGTTAAGGCTTTTGGCCGGGGCGCAGGAACAGCGCCCCGGCTTTCCCGCGGGAACATCGCGTAATGACGAAAACCGTCAATGGAAGGTAAGCAAGTGAACGCTCAACTCATGGCAAAATCCGCCTATTCAGGCGCCGCCACGCCGACACGCACGGGCAGAGGGACGGAATATGAAATATTCGCCCGCGTGACTCATCGGCTATCCGCCGCAAAAGGTCTGGGGTTTTCGGCCCTGGCGCAGGCGTTGCACGACAATCGCGCCCTTTGGACAACCCTGGCCGCCGATGTGGCGGTCGCCACCAACGAGTTACCTCAACAGTTGCGGGCACAGATTTTCTATCTTGCCGAATTTACCACCCAGCACAGTCGCAAGGTTCTGGCCGGAGAGGCTGGCCTCGATATTCTGATAGAGGTCAACACCGCGATCATGCGCGGCTTGCGAAACCAGGGGACCGCGACATGAGCGGTCTGGTCCTGAAACTGGCCCCGCATGAGAGGGTGCTGATCAATGGCGCGGTGATCGAAAATGGCGACAAGCGGTCGCGCATGGCCATTCTGACGCCAAATGCCAATATCCTGCGGCTGCGCGACGCGATTCATCCAGAAGAGGTCAATACGCCGGTGCGCCGGGTCTGTTACATCGCCCAACTGGTCCTGTCGGGCGATGCAAGGCCGGATGAGGCCAAGCGGCAGATGTTGCGTGGCGTGGAACAGCTGAGCCAGGCCATGACCGACCATGACAGCCACCGGCAGCTTGCCGCCGCGACAGAGGCGTTGCTGGATGATCAGTTCTATCAAGCCATGAAAGCCTTGCGCGGGCTGCTACCGCGCGAGGCCCGGTTGATGGCGGGCGGGTCTGGATGAGTTTCACACCGGTCATACCGACGGGGGGCTTTTCCGGCTGGCGCTTTCTCAGCCGCACGCTCGACGCGCAAAAGGCCGCCTTTGGACGGGACGCGGCGCTGAAGCGGGACGAGGATTATTTTCGCCAAAAGATCGGCAGCGTGGTGACGGCAGAGGCGTTGGTATCGGACCGGCGCCTTATGTCTGTCGCCCTGACCGCCTATGGGCTGGAGGGTGATATCAACAGCAAGGCCTTTATCCGCAAGATCCTAGAAGATGGCACGCTGGGCCCCGATGCGCTTGGCAACCGCCTGGCTGACAAGCGCTATCTGGAATTTTCCAAAGCTTTCGGATTTGGCGATTTTGCCGTGCCCAACACGCAGCTTTCCACCTTTGCCGACAAGATCCTGCACGCCTATGAGGAGCGCAAGTTCGAGGCGGCCGTGGGCGAACAGGACAATGGCATGCGCCTTGGCCTGAACGCTGACCGGGAGTTGGCGGCGCTGGCGGGGCGGGCCTTGAGCACGGACGGCAAATGGTTCACCGCGCTTGGCTCGCCGCCTTTGCGAGAAGTCTTGCAAACCGGTCTTGGCCTGCCGCGCAGCTTCACCTCGGTTAACCTCGACCAACAGCTGACCATACTGAAGGAGCGGGCCGAAAAACTGTTCGGCTCTGACGATCTGGCGCAATTCTCCGACCCGGAAAAACGGGAAAAGCTGGTGCGGCTTTATCTGGTGCGGGCCGAGATCCAGTCAAACACGATCACGTCCGGTACTGCCGCCCTGACCCTGCTCAGCCAGTCACAGAACCGCCTGTCGCGTTACGTCTAGCCGGGTGCCGCTGCAGGCCTGTCATGCAGGGGCGGCGCGGTTGACCCGGGCGGCTTCAAGAATCTGGCCCAGCCGCGCAAAACTTGCGGCAGTATCGGCCGGCTCCTCTTCGGAAAGGAAGGCATCCAGGGCTGGCCAGACCCGGAGTGCCGCGTCGATCATCGGATCGCTGCCGGCTGCGTAAAGTCCAGCCTGGATCATCATCTCGGCCCGGTCATAGGCACCAAGAAGGCTCCTCGCCTCGGCGATAAGCTGGTTTTCTGTGGTATTTGCCGCGGCAGGCAGGCTGCGCGAGACCGATCGCAAGAGGTTCAGCGCCGGATAGCGCCCGCGTTCGGCAATATCGCGGTCCAACACCACATGGCCGTCGAGCACGCCGCGTAGAATGTCGGCGACCGGCCCGTCCATGTCCGAACCCGCGACCAGAACGGAAAAGACCGCCGTAATGTCG
>JBARVM010000125.1:0-2782 GCA_049646265.1 Paracoccaceae bacterium | reverse complement strand
CCAGCCGGAGGACGAACCGAACTTGTACCAGTCATTAGAGCCAGAGCGGTTGTAGTACATGACCAGGTTGTCGGTATCATAAGGCTGAGCAGCATCTTCAAGCGTGTCCTTGCGGTAGAAGAAGCTCATGTTGGTGGGCGCACGGTAACCGGAAGCCAGCCGGTACTCCGTCGTGTTCTGACCATCGGTCATGACCACAAGCACCTTCATCACGTCTTCCTGGCCGTAATCCAGCGGATGGTCAGCCACGTCGGTGGAGATTTTGCCTTCGCTCGACAGGCCAGCGCCCAGCGGTTGCAGGGTCGGATCAAGCAGGGCGACACCCCATTTGATGCCGATCTCGATCGACGTATTGCCTTCGGCGGTCAGGTTGTTGATGTAAGCGTTGAGCGCGGCCGCGTCGGTAGAGAAGGGCTGAATATCGCGCGCCGTGCCTGTCGGGCAATTCGGCAACCAGTCGGGGTCCGAACGGTCGTGTGTATAGAACGGGTCGAAGTTGCCGTTGCGCTGGTAGGTTTTAGCCCCAACCGTCGCCTTCATCTCAAGTTGGGTATTTTCATAGTCAACCGGATCGAACTCAAGGCAGTTGGAATTGCTATGCTCGCTCGTAACGTTCAGATAATTAAGGATATCTGCGCCGGCACTTACCTGCGTTGCATAGGGAATGACCGAGACGGAGACGTTGCCATCGGACGAGCCGCTCAGCACTTGCGTCACAAATTCGGTCGCGGCTGCTTTCATATTGGTCAGGCGGTTCGAGCTGTTCATCGAACCCGAAACATCAAGCACCAGAGAGATCTCGACGCGTGTCTGGTTTTCTGCAGCGGCGCTGGTCAGCCGGGCCGTCAGCGTGTTGAAGCCAAGGGCGCGCATGAACCAGGTCGGAACAATCTCGCTCGTGGTGACAGAGATGCTGCGGCCAAAGCCATTGGCGCTGTCGACAACGGTGATCTGGTTGTCAGCGGGCGCGTGCAGACCAGCTTTGAGGAAGTAGTCCTTGACGATTTCTTTCGGTGCAAGGGTCTGATCAAGGTCCGCCGCGGCCAGAACAGCGCGGTCGATGGTATTCTGCATCGTGACGCGCTTTTCTTCGAAGCGGAACACATCCAGCCCCACCCCGGCAACGAGGATCATCATGATGAGGCAGAACATCCCGAAAACAACCAGTGATCCTTCCTCGTCCCGCGCAAATAGCCCGACACGGCGCTTTGCCGCCCGACCCATATTGCCAAGACCTGCGGAATGCCCCCATTCGCTTTTCAGAACTTGTACCATTTTCCCCTCGTCAGCTAAATGCCGTCGTTGCACCGTGAATTGCTGTGAAGGATGGTGTCAAAGCCAGGCAGCAGGCCATCCGTCACAACGCTCTAAATAATCAATGAAAGCATGTGGCCCGATATTGGGGCTAAAATGTGGCTGGGCCGGAGCGGGCGGAGATTCCGCGAATTTCCATTTCCAATGCGCTTTCGTCACAGTGATTGTTTCCGCGAATGAAAGGATTGGCTGGCCAACAGCGCTTCTTGACGTCCGGCGATTCGGTTTGACCCCATCGCCCCTATTTCATGGCTGTTAAGAAATTGTGGGGTGGATTCTTCATTTCTGGTACCTATTGTGTCACCCAGTCGCAATTTGGGCATTGGCCCTATGCGCGTTGCTCATGACAGGAGAAGATGATGCAGCAGCCAGGCGAACCAAGTTTCCGTGAGTCAGTCGATCTGATGTTCAACCGTGCGGTAGGGTTGATGGACCTGAGTCCGGGGCTGGAACAGAAGATCCGTGTCTGCAATTCCACCTATACAGTTCGTTTCGGCGTGCGCCTGCGCGGCAAGATCGAAACTTTCACCGGCTATCGCTCGGTTCATTCCGAACATATGGAGCCGGTCAAGGGCGGTATCCGCTTTGCCACGTCGGTCAATCAGGACGAGGTGGAGGCGTTGGCGGCCTTGATGACCTATAAATGTGCGCTGGTTGAAACCCCCTTTGGCGGCTCCAAAGGCGGGTTGTGCATTGATCCGCGCGCCTGGGACGAGCATGAGTTGGAGCAGATCACCCGCCGGTTTGCCTATGAGCTGATCAAGCGCGACCTGATCCATCCGGCCCAGAATGTGCCCGCGCCCGACATGGGGACGGGTGAACGGGAAATGGCCTGGATCGCCGACCAATATATGCGGATGAACACCACCGACATCAACGGACGCGCCTGCGTTACTGGCAAGCCGCCGCATGCGGGCGGTATTCAGGGCCGGGTCGAGGCGACGGGGCGGGGCGTTCAGTATGCGGCGCGCGAATTCTTCCGCCATCCCGAGGATGTGGCGAAAACCGGCCTTACCGGTGGGCTCGATGGCAAGCGTGTCGTGGTGCAGGGGCTCGGTAACGTTGGCTATCATGCCGCCAAGTTCCTGTCCGAAGAGGATGGGGCCAAGATCACCGGCATTATCGAACGCGATGGGGCGCTGTTGGACGACAAGGGGCTGGATGTCGAGGATGTGCACCAGTGGATTGTCGCCAATGGCACGATCAAGGGCTATCCCAAGGCAACATTCACCGAAAACGGCGCCAAGGTGCTGGAGGCGGACTGCGACATTCTCATCCCAGCCGCCTTGGAAGGGGTGATCAACAAGTCCAATGCGGCCAATGTAAAGGCGCCCCTGATCCTCGAGGCGGCAAATGGACCGATCACCTTTGGCGCGGATGAGATCCTGCGCCAGAAAGGAACGCTGATTGTGCCGGACATGTATGCCAATGCCGGTGGTGTGACGGTGTCCTATTTCGAATGGGTCAA
>JBARVM010000124.1:0-5867 GCA_049646265.1 Paracoccaceae bacterium | reverse complement strand
CAGCATAGCCCGCCATGCCCGCGCCAAAGAAAACCACATTGTCGAAATCCTCAAAGAAGGATTCGTCCACAAGACTGTCGAAGAAAGCAAAGATGTTGGGGTCGCGGTACCAGCTTTTTGTCTTGGCAATCAGGCACAGATGCGAACAGTTGCGCATTTCGCTGACCGTAAGGCCAAAGGGCATCTGGCCCACCTGCCGCTCGACGATGGAACGGGCGGTTTCAAAGGTGACGATCAGGGTATTGTTGCGTTTTACAAAAAGCGTTGCATGGTCCGGGCCGAGGTTGGCATAGAATCCCTCGCGCGCGCCAAGCTCTTCAAGCTGCGCTTGCCAATGCCCTGACAATGACCCAGGGTCTTTGAGCCCATCCGTAACCAAGTGATGTGTCCCCCATCAGTGACGGCAAAGTCAGCGACCCTGCCATCCGTAACAGTTCTAACATGGGGGGATAGCAGTCGGGCAAGCGCTTAGTTCCCGGCCCCGCAAACTGCGGCGCAGAGCCCATGGATGCCCCGGTGGTCTGTTTCCGTTTTCGCGCCAGTTCGTCACATTCAGCAGAGGTTGTTTCCTAATCCCCCGGTGGTTGACGCCCGATTGCATGGGAAAAAAGGAATCGGCTTTCCTCGGCGCTCAGCAACCGGCTGGCGGGCGCCATCAGCAAACGGCCATAAAGCGCGCGGTAGCTTTCCTCTTGCAAGAGCGTCGCCAGCCGCGCGGCGCGCCAGTTTGCCGCGCGCGCCTCCAGTGCGGCAAGGGTTGCATCGGCCCGCAACTCAGCGCGCAGATCGTTGCAAATTGCAAAGGATTCCGCCAGACCCTCGTCCCGCACCGCACAGAGATTGCGTTCGACCCAATAGGCCATGTCCAGCGGTTCGGCGCTGCTGTTGGATCGGCCCCGGTCGCATTTCAGCACAAAATCCTCGACCGAACCCAGCGGGTAATGGTTCAGCTGCACCAGCTTGTAATTATCCTGCCCATAGGTCGAAAACCTCCGGTCGCGGGCAAAGGTCGGCGGCAGTGGCCGGCCCGATCCGTCGAACCAGCTTTGCCCGGCCTGATGGGCCGGGTCGGGGCTGCGCGGCCGGTGGACACCGGGTTTTCGAAAGGCCCCGTCATTGCGGTATAGCGTCTTGTAAAGCGCCGCGCGCCAGGGCCAGCCCATCACGGCGGGTGCGGCATGGGTAAAGATCTGCGGCACGGCGCGGCCATCGCGGGCTCTGACCCCGGCATTGCCGAAAAGCCGCCATGTCAGCGTGATGGCGCTGGCCCCGGGCAGGGCCTGCAAAAGCGCGGTCAGGCTGCCGTCACCGGTATGCACATGGATGAATTCGTCGATGTCGAGCGTGATGATCCAGTCTGCCCCTGCCAATGCGGGATGTTTGGCCGCGCGGTTCAGCGCCGACCATTGCGCGCCCTTGGGATGGGGTGCCGGGTTCGGCTGATGCGTTAACCAGCCAAGTGCCTGCAACCGGTCCAGCATCTCTGCCGTGCCGTCGTCGCAATCGTTGGAATAGACCAGAAAGTCGGTCACACCGATGCGGCGGTGATGCGCGAGCCAGTCGATCAGGAACACCCCTTCATTGCGCAGGGTGGTGATCGCAAGAATTCTGGGGCTGGTGTTGGGCCTAGTGCTGGGCATCGCCGACATGATCCACCGAAAAAAAGAAATCCTCCGCCATCGGCGTCAGGTGCAGGTCCGCCGGGATGACGGCAGGCCCCGCGTTAAAGACCGAGGCGCCGAAATGCCGCAGCATCCGCGACAGGCTGCGCAAGCGCGCGCTGGTCAGTTCGCGGTAAAGTTCGGCAAACTCCGGTTCGCGGTGCAGCGCGGCGATCCGTTCCCTATGTGCCGCAACGCAATCCATATGCGCCTGCTGAATTACCGGATCGGCCAGAAGCCGCGCCTTTTCGGCGGCAAAGGCACGGCCCATGCGCAGGATGCTGTTTTCCTCTTCGGCATTATGGTTCATGCGAAACCAGTAATTGACGCCCTGATCGCGTTCCACATGGTTGACCCGCCCACGGTCGCGCTTGACCAGAAAGCTTTCGGCAGAGCGGCAGGCGTAATGGTTCAACTGCACCCAGTCATAGCCGTAACTGCTGGCCGAGGAACGCCAACCATTGCGCAACATCGCGCGCGGCATCCGCTTGCCCGATCCGTTCAACCACGTGATGTCCTTCCACAGATCGGCCCGCAACCCCTTGGGCCGGTGCACGCCCAGTTTCTTGTACATGTCGATATTGCGAAAAAGCGTCTTGAAACCCCAGGCCTGATGCGGCTTGCGCACCAGTTCCGGCGCGGCAAGACGAAACTGCTCAAAGACCGGCCGATCCTCGTAACGCGCCACATCGGCATTGCCAAACAGCCGCCAGGTCAGCGAAATCATATTGGCCTCTCCCAGCGCCTGATAAAGCGCGGCCAAAGTGCCGTCGCCGATCTTGATGTTGATATATTCATCCACATCCATGCAGATGATCCAATCGGCTTGCCTCACGCACTCTTCACCCTCTGCCGCCTGCAGCGCGGCATGTTGCGGCTTTAGCCCCGGCATGGCCTCATAGGGGTTGGCGCGGTGCTGCACATGGCCGCGCTCCGCCAAGAGGTCGAGCAAACGGTCGGTGCCATCATCGCAATCGTTGGAATAGACCAGCACATCCTCGACGCCGATCGCCCGGTGATAGGCCAGCCAGTCGAGGATAAAGGCCCCTTCGTTCTTCATCGTGGTGACAATGCAGGTGCCGCCCGCCCTATGGGCGGCCTTTGGCTTGGCCCGCGCCACTGATTTTGGTGGGCGAACCGGGTTGGCTGCGAAGTGCGTGCGCGCCAGCGCAAGCAGGTCCGCATCCTCGACCAGCGATGTCTTGGGCGCGAGGACAGAGGGTTTCTGCCCCGGCACCTTCAGCGCCATCGCCCGCCAGAAGGGAATGACAGCGGCATGGTCCGGCCTTGTGTATGAGACACGCGCAATGCGCCAGCTGTTGGACAGCCCGACCTTTCGCGGCGCAACGGCCCAGCGGGCAATTCCCTGCTGGCTGTCGAACTGGCGGCAGATATGATCGCCAAAGGCCGCCGCCTGATCGGCCCGGATGCGCCAGGGATAGGCCCGCCGCCCGGCCAGAAACAGCGCACCGCTTTCCGCAGCAAGGCAGCGTTCAAAGACCCCGGGGCCGTCCAGCGGCGGCAGAAAATCGCAGCAATCCAGCGTCAGCACCACCCGCGCCTCTGCCAGAAAACGCCATTTGACACATTCGAAGATCAGATGCTCGCCCAGCGGGGCCAGCCAGGGATCAGGCGGCGGCACCACCATCCGGTCTTTCCCCGGCGCATCGGGCGCCATGAAAGGATGGGTTTCGGCAATCTGATCGGGTTTGCCAAGCGGCTGGCCAGGCTCCAGCACAAGAACGGTAAGATCCGGCCAGTCCTGACCGGCAAGGGCGCGGGCTAGGGCCGAGGCAAACTGGCCCGCGTCATCGGCACGGTTGATGATCAGCGCCCCGGTGATCGCGTGATGGCGCCGGTGATAGGCGAGCCAGTCGAGGACGGTCGCCGTGCTTTCCAGCGCGCGAAAGCCAAGGATCACGTCGCGCCCGGCCAAAAGGCCCCATTCCGGCGGGGTCAGTGGATAACGCTGCGCCTCTGCGTTGTCTGGCAGGATAAAACCGCCGTCATGGGCCCGAGTATTTTCGCAGACCAGCATCGATCCGCCAGAGATGTCGCGCAGTTCGGCAACAGCAAAATGCGCCGAAAGCCCCTCTGGCACCTGCATGCCCGCGCGTCCAAAGATACGGAAAGTCTGTGACGGTGGCGCCTCTGCCACCGCGTCGAGCCAGGCAAAACTTCCCGCGCCGCCGGGGTTCAGCCGGCGGACAAGCACTGTCGGTTCTGTCTGGCTGCTGCCCATGCTCCGCTTTCCAGCCCTTGGGTCATTTGCCGCCCAAAGTGCATGGCTTTGGTTAGCACAGGCTTTAACCTATCGCAAAATCTGCCGCCAACAGCGGGAAAGTTTGCTTGACCGCTGCCCGCCTGCAGGCACAGACTGGGATCAGGAACAGGGCGGACAGGCCCTATGGCACGGGGCCACGGCAGTTTCGCCGCGCGCCCCGGGTTTGTGCCGGACAGGAGCAAGAATCATGCGCCTCATCACGGTTATGGGTCCCTCTCATTCAGGTAAAAGCACGCTGGTGGCGCAGCTTGCCGCGCTGGATGGGCATGGGGCCAAGGTGGAAACTGCCGGCCATCTGGCCCTGACCAGCTTTTCCTATCTGGGGGAGCCGTGGGCGGCGGTCGATATGGCGGGCGGGCCGGAATTTGCCCGCATGGTCGGATCGCCCTTGATGGCCTCTGACGCGGCTGTCCTTTGTGTGCCGCCCGACCCTGATGCGGCGGTGCTGGCCGCTCCTTACTTGCGCGCAATAGAGGCGTCGGGCACGCCCTGCCTGATCTTCGTCAATCAGATGGATGCGCCAAAGGGCAGGGTCCGCGATATCGTGGCTGGCCTGCAGGCCTACACCTCGCATGCCATTGTCCTCCGCCAGATCCCCATCCGCGATGGCGGTCAGGTGGTTGGCGCGGTTGATCTGATTTCCGAACGCGCCTGGCGCTACCGGCCCGGCCAGCCCTCTGTCCTTGTGGAAATGCCGCAAGGGGAAAGCGCGCGCGAGCAAGAGGCCCGCGCGGCTTTGTTGGAACATATGTCGGATTTCGACGACGAGCTGCTGGCCGAACTGATCGAGGATCACGAACCGGCCAAGTCGGCGCTTTTCAATATCGCCCGACGCGAAACGAGCGAAAGCGTCATCCTGCCCTGTTTCATGGGCTCTGCCACGCAATTGAACGGCGTGACACGGCTGATGAAGGCCTTACGCCACGAGGTGCCGGGGGTAGAGGCGCTGGCCGCCCGGCTGGGCGCCCCCGATGCGCTTGCCGCGGGCTTTCACGCGCAAAACCGCAAACATCTCGGCAAATGCCTGTTTCTGCGTGCCCTGCGCCCCGGCGTGACGCAAGGGACGCGACTGGCGGGCGATACGATTGGCGGACTGACCAGCCTTGTCGCCAAATCCGCCGGGTCGGAACTGGCCGCCGGCGATATCGGTCTGGCGGTCAAGGCCGACCATCTCAGCTGCGGCATGCTCTTTGGCGCCGACCGCGCCTTTGCCGCGCCAGACTGGGCCCGCCCGGCGCCGCCGTCGCTGGAACGGCTGCTGATCGCCGCCTCGCAACGTGACGAGGTGCGGCTTTCGACGGCCCTTTCGCGGCTTTGCGAAACCGATGCCGCACTGGCGCTGCGCCAGGATGAAACAAGCGGCCATTCCGTCTTGCGCCTGCAAGGACCGATTCATCTGCGCCAGACCCTGTCGCAACTGGCCGAGGATTTCGGGGTCGAGGTGACGGCAGAACCGACAGTGCCGCAGTACCGCGAAACCATTTCCGCCAGCGTGTCAGAGCTATACCGCCACCGCAAACAGTCAGGTGGTGCGGGCCAGTTTGCCGATGTCGCCCTGACCATTGAACCCTTGCCGCGCGGCGTGGGCTTTCAGTTCTCCGAAACCGTCAAGGGGGGCGCCGTGCCGCGCAACTATATCCCGGCGGTCGAGGAAGGCGCCCGCGAGGCGCTGGCCAAGGGCCCCTTGGGTTTTACTGTCATCGATCTGTCAGTCACCCTTACCGACGGCAAGTTTCACGCCGTTGACAGTTCCGATTTTGCCTTTCGCACCGCCGGGCGGCAGGGGGTGAAGGAGGCGCTGACAAAGGCGGCACCGGTGTTGTTGCAGCCGGTCCTGCAGGTCGAACTGCATATTCCCTCGGTCTTTTCCGGGGCAATGGTGTCGCTAATCTCATCGCTGAAAGGCCAGGTTCTGGGCTTTG
>JBARVM010000123.1:0-4701 GCA_049646265.1 Paracoccaceae bacterium | reverse complement strand
ATGACCCCGCGGCGCCAAAGCTGATCGCCTTTGAATCGATCTATTCGATGGATGGCGATTTCGGCCCGATCAGGGAGATTTGCGATCTGGCCGAGACGTTCGGCGCGCTGACCTATCTGGACGAGGTACATGCGGTTGGCATGTATGGTGCGCGCGGCGGCGGCGTGGCCGAACGCGAGGGGCTGATGGACCGGATCGACGTGATCAACGGCACGCTCGCCAAGGCTTATGGCGTCTTTGGCGGCTATATCGCGGCAAGCGCGCGGATGGTGGATGCGGTGCGTTCCTTTGCGCCAGGCTTCATCTTTACCACCTCCTTGCCGCCAGCGGTCGCGGCGGGCGCCGCCGCCTCTGTCCGTTATCTCAAGGAACATGCCGAACCGCGCGCCTTGCAGCAGGCCAAGGCGGCCAGTCTGAAGCTGCGGCTGAAAGGTTTGGGGCTGCCCATCGTCGATCATGGCAGCCATATCGTGCCCGTGCATGTGGGCGACCCGGTCCATTGCAAGGCCCTGTCGGACATGTTGTTGGAAACATACGGCATTTACGCCCAGCCGATCAATTTCCCGACTGTGCCGCGCGGTACCGAGAGGCTGCGTTTTACCCCATCACCGGTGCATTCGGCGGCTGATCTTGACCATCTGGTGAAGGCGATGGACCGGCTTTGGGCACATTGTGCGCTGAATCGTGCCGAAATTGCCGGGTAGGCGCCGCGAATCCGGTGCATTGACCTTTTGTCTATGGTAATTAGACGCACGGGTCAGGCGATCGGCAATCGAATCGCTTATAAACAAGCATTCTGGGGACAGGGGCGCAGTCAGACATGATCGGGCGGAGGGCAAAGCCTTCGACGGACGAAATCGACACACCCAAAGGGTTTGATGATTTCGAATTGCGTCTGGGCGACATGATGCGCGGCGAACGCGCCACCCTTGCCAAATCCCTGTTGGATGTTCAGCGCGAACTGCGGATCAAGGCGAGCTACGTCGCCGCGATCGAGAATTGCGACATCGGCGCCTTTGAGACCCCCGGCTTCATCGCCGGCTATGTGCGCTCTTATGCGCGCTATCTGGGCATGGACCCGGAATGGGCCTTTCAGAAATTTTGCGCCGAGGCGAATTTTGTCGTGGCGCATGGTATGTCGGCTGCGGCATCGGGCCCGGTGACCACACCCAAATGGCGGCGCGATGTCGATGAATCGCTGGCCAATCCCAATGCCTCTTTCGTGCCGCGCGCCGAAAGCGTCTTTGCCAATATCGAGGCGCGGGCCATAGGGTCTATCGCCGTGCTTTTCTGTCTGGTCGGTGCCATCGGGTACGGCGGCTGGGCGGTATTGCAAGAGGTGCAGCGCGTGCAGTTGGCCCCCGTGGATCAGGCCCCCGGCGTCATTGCAGAGCTTGACCCTTTGGCGGTTGCTGGTGGCAGCGGTGCCGCTTCGGCCACAGCTGGCGACGATCTGGCGGCACTTGGTGCGACGGTCCCGGATTTTCGCCCCGACGCGGCCGCACTTGACCGGCTTTACCGGCCACAGGCGCTGCAACAGCCGGTTCTGGTGCCGCGCGACGGGCCGATTGCCGCAATCGACCCCAAGGTCGAAGGTGTCTTGGCCGACCCTGCCGCCGCCATGGTTTCGGCGCAGCCGGTCGCTGAGCCTGCCCCGGTGCAGGTCGTGGCCGCCGATGCGCCCGCCGTCGAGGTGATTGCGGTGCGGCCGTCCTGGGTTCGCGTGGCGACCGCGGATGGTACGGTACTTTTGGAAAAGGTGCTGGATGCGGGTGAACACTATGTGGTGCCCGCAACCGAGGCGCCGCCAATCCTGCGCGCGGGCGAATCCGGTGCTGTCTATTTCGCGGTGAATGGGGTGACCTACGGCCCCGCCGGTGCGCCCGGCTCTGTCACCAAGAATATCGTTCTGGCGCCAGAGCCGCTGACCGAACGCTATGCAGAGGCTGATGCCGCCGCCGACGTCGATCTGGCGCGTGCGGTTGCCGTGGCCTCTATCGACGCCAGCCTTGATGCGGTGGTCAATGGTACCGCTGGCGATGCGGTGCTTGAGGGCGCGCAGCCTGCCGCCGAATAGGGCTTTGCCTGTTCCTGCCAAACTCTTGCAGCCAATCTTTCCAGACCGTCTCTGCCAGCAGCCCTGCTTGCCTTGGCTGGCGCTGCAGCCTATCTAGGGGCCGTGACCCCACAGCAGCCAGGATCGCGTGACCGATGTCCCATAACCCCATTCGCCCCTGGCGTTCGATAGAGCGGCGTCCGTCGCGGCAGATCATGGTGGGCAAGGTGGCCGTCGGTGGCGGGGCGCCAATCTCGGTCCAGACCATGACCAATACCAATACGGCGGATGTGGCCGCGACGCTGGCGCAGGTGCAGCAGGCCGCGATTGCCGGGGCCGATATCGTCCGTATTTCGACGCCCGATCAGGACAGTACCCGCGCCCTGCGGGCCATAGTAGCCGAAAGTCCGGTGCCGATCGTTGCCGATATCCATTTCCACTACAAGCGCGCGATCGAGGCGGCCGAGGCCGGTGCGGCCTGTCTGCGCATCAACCCCGGCAATATCGGTTCGGCGGACCGGGTGCGCGAGGTGGTGAAGGCCGCCAAGGATCACGGCTGTTCGATCCGCATCGGCGTAAACGCCGGCAGTCTGGAGCGGCATTTGCTGGACAAATATGCCGAACCCTGTCCCGAAGCGATGGTGGAAAGCGGGCTCGACCATATCAAGCTGTTGCAGGACAATGATTTTCACGAGTTCAAGATTTCGGTGAAAGCATCGGATGTGTTTCTGGCGGCGGCGGCCTATCAACAGCTTGCCAGCGTGACCGACGCACCGATCCATCTCGGGATCACCGAAGCGGGCGGGCTGGTTTCGGGCACGGTCAAATCGGCGATCGGGCTTGGCAATCTGCTTTGGGCCGGGATCGGCGATACGATCCGCGTGTCGCTTTCTGCCGATCCGGTCGAAGAGGTGAAGGTCGGCTTTGAGATCTTGAAATCGCTCGGTCTGCGGCACCGGGGGGTGACGATCATATCTTGCCCTTCCTGTGCACGGCAGGGGTTCGATGTGATCAAGACGGTGGCGGTGCTGGAAGAACGGCTGGCACATGTTACGACATCGCTGAGCCTGTCGATCATCGGTTGTGTGGTCAACGGTCCGGGCGAAGCGTTGATGACCGATATCGGCTTTACCGGCGGTGGTGCCGGGTCCGGCATGGTCTATCTCGCAGGGCGGCAGAGCCACAAGCTTGGCAATGAGCGGATGATTGACGAGATCGTGGCGCTGGTCGAAGCCAAGGCGGAAGAGATCGAGGCGGCACAGGCGGCGGCCGAATAGTGCGGTGGCTTTGGCAATGCACCCCGGCCGGGTCGGGGGGCGGCGGCCGGTGCTTTGCAGGTATTTGTGAACAGAAGAAAGAGCGGCCGTTGACGGCGGCGGTCGGCGCGGCTAGCTGACAGGCATGGCTCGTATACCGCTTTTGCAACTTTCCGATATCGCGCTGACCTTTGGCAGTGACCCTGTGTTTGAGGGGCTGGATCTTTTGGTGCATCCGGGCGACCGGGTGGCGCTTGTCGGGCGCAACGGGTCGGGCAAGTCCACCCTGATGAAGGTGATGGCGGGGCTGGTCGATGCGGACCGGGGCAGCCGTATCGTGCCGCCGGGTTGCACGGTTGGCTATATGGAGCAGGAGCCGGATCTGTCGGGTTTTGCCACGCTTGGTGATTTTGCCGCCTCTGGTCTTGGGGCGGCGGAGGCTTACCGGGTGGAGATGGTTGCCGAGGGGTTGAAATTTGATCCTTCGACGCCGGTTCTGTCCGCCTCTGGGGGCGAGCAGCGGCGGGCGGCTTTGGCCAAGCTTTTGGCCGAGGCGCCGGAATTGATGCTGCTCGACGAGCCCACCAACCATCTTGATATTCAGGCCATTGGCTGGCTGGAGGCGGAGCTGGCGGCGAGCCGGGCGGGCTATGTGATCATTTCGCATGACCGGGCCTTTTTGCGGGCCCTGACCCGCGCCACGCTCTGGATCGACCGGGGTCAGGTGCGGCGCAATGAGCGCGGGTTTGACGGGTTCGAGGAGTGGCGCGATACGACCTGGGCCGAGGAGGATCTGGCGCGCCACAAGCTGCAGCGCAAGATCAAGGCCGAGGCGCGTTGGGCGGTCGAGGGCATATCGGCGCGGCGCAAGCGCAATATGGGCCGGGTCAGGGCTTTGCAGGACTTGCGGGCCGAACGCGCCGCGATGATCCGCAGGCAGGGCACGGCCGATCTGGCGCTCGATGCCGGGCCCGTGTCAGGCAAGCTGGTGATTGAGGCGCGGGGGCTGACGAAGGCTTTTGAGCATCAGGGGCAGCGCAAGGTGATCTTGCGGCCTTTCGACCTCAGGGTTCTGCGCGGCGACCGGGTGGCCCTGGTCGGGCCGAACGGTGTGGGCAAGACCACGATACTGAAGCTTTTGACCGGGGCGATGGCGCCGGACAGTGGCACCGTGCGCCATGGATCAAACCTGGAAATAGCGGTTTTCGATCAGGCTCGTGCCACGCTCGACTTTTCCATGACGCTGTGGGACGGGTTGGTCAATGATCCGGAGATGGCGGTTTCGGGCCGGTCGGATCAGGTGATGGTGCGGGGCCAGCCGCGCCATGTGGTGGCTTATCTCAAGGATTTCCTCTTTGACGAGGCGCAGGCGCGGGCGCCGATCGGCTC
>JBARVM010000122.1:0-25873 GCA_049646265.1 Paracoccaceae bacterium | reverse complement strand
GAATGGGGGATGGTCTGGGCGCGGCACATGATCCTCGACAAGGATTTCGACGCGGAATTCCTGATGTTCTACCTTGAACGCAGCGTCGATCCCACAAAGCTGATCGGGTCAGAGACGGTGATCAAGTTCCGCTTTGCCGACCTGACCGAACAGCGCGACTGGTGGCTTTTGGTTGACAGCAGCAAGGCGCAGGTCTGCCTGAAAGACCCAGGCAAGGATATCAACGTCTATTTCAACTGTACGGTGCGTACCATGCATGATGTCTGGATGGGCGACCGCACCTATCGCGACGCGATCAGTTCGGGCGACCTGAAGGTCGAGGGCGACGTTGCGCTGACCCGCAATATCCAGTCCTGGCTGCGGCCAAGCGTCTTTGCCGCCTCGCCGCGCGTCCCGGTACCGGCCTGACAAAGAAAGGGGCAAGGCGACATTCGCCCTGCCCCCTTCCCCACCAGCTGCGCTAGGCCCGGCCTGTCAGGCGCCGTCGCGCATGGAGCGGACCGCACCCGCGGTCAATGGCTGACCACCGATGGCCCATTCGCCGCTGGCCACTTCCAGCACCCGCACCCAGGTCACGCCGCGCATGGCCTCGCCCTCGATCCCGACCATCGTGTCGGTGACCTTTTCAATCATTTCCTTCTTCTGGCTGTCGTTGAAAACACCCTTGATCAACTGGATATCTACGAGAGGCATTTCATTTCCTTTCACTGTTGTTCGCTCCGGGCCAATCCCGTTCGCTGTAAGGAAGAAATAGCCCGGCCAGCAGGCGCCAGATACTTCGCGCAATGAAGCATCGCGCTACAGAAATCCTACCAATGCACTACAGAAATAGAAGTCAGGCCCAGGGCAGAGGCCCGGTCATTCCCACCAGCGGTCGATTCGGGCGATTTCCTCGTCGCTCCAGCCGAAATGGTGGGCCAGTTCATGAATGGTGATATGGGCGACCAACTGGCCCAACGTCACATCGCCCCGTTCGGCCCATTCATCCAGGATCGCACGGCGGAACAGCCAGATCATGTCGGGCCGGTCCACCACATCCATCACCGACTTTTCGGTCAGCGGAATACCGTCATAAAGGCCGGAGAGTTCGAACGGGTCTTCGACACCCATATCTTCCAGAACATCTTCGGGCGGAAAATCGGCCACGCGCAAGAGAACCGACGACGCGCCCTCCCGGAAAGCGGCAGGCAGATCGTCAAGCGTCGAACGCGCCAGCTGCTCTATCGTCGCCAGATCCGGCGCCGTGCGTCCCAGCCATTCACCTATCGCCATGCCCACCTCATAGCCCCCATATGGACAAAATCGCCGCCTTGTGAAAGAGGAAAGCCCAAGGAGAACCCCATGACCGTTACACGTTTCGCCCCTTCGCCGACCGGCTATATCCATGTCGGCAATCTGCGCACAGCCCTGATGAATTATCTGATCGCCCGCAAGACGGGGGGCACCTTCATCCTGCGGCTTGACGATACCGATCAGGAACGGTCGAAACAGGAATATGCCGACGGGATCATGGAAGATCTTGAATGGCTGGGCCTCGGCTGGAGCCGGGTGGAAAAACAGTCGCTGCGCATCGACCGCTACCGCGCCGTGGCCGATGAATTGCGCGCCAAGGGCCAGCTTTACGAAGTGTTCGAAACCCCGACAGAGCTGGACCTGAAACGCAAGAAACAGCTCAACATGGGCAAGCCGCCGGTCTATGACCGCGCAGGGCTGGCACTGTCAGACGCGGAAAAGACCGCGCTGCGGGCAGAGCGGCCGGGTTACTGGCGCTTTCAGCTGGATCAGCAGCGCACCGAGTGGCTGGACGGTATTCTGGGGCCGGTGTCGATTGATACCGCCAGCGTTTCGGATCCGGTGCTGATCCGCGCCGACGGGCAGATCCTTTATACATTCGCCTCCTCCGTCGATGATGTGGATATGGGTGTCACGCATATCGTGCGCGGCTCTGACCATGTGACCAATACCGCAACACAGGTGCAAATCATGCAGGCGATGGGCAGCATGCCGCCCGCCTTTGCCCACCATTCCCTTTTGACCGGCGCGCAGGGCGAAGGCCTGTCCAAGCGCCTCGGCACACTTTCCCTGCGCGACCTGCGCGCGGCCGGTGTCGCCAAGGAGGCGCTCCTCAGTCTGATGGCGCGTCTTGGCTCATCCCAGCCGGTCGAACTGCGCATGTCGCTGGACGAAATCGCCGACGGGTTCGAGTTGAGCCAGTTCGGCGCGCCGCCCACCAAATTCGATGCGGATGATCTGTGGCCGCTGACCCGCGAACGCAATCAGCGCTTGCCATTTGACGCAGTGCGCGACCGGATCGCGGCACTTGGCGTGCCTGACGATCTGGCCGAACAGTTCTGGGCCGTCACTTCGAAGAATATCACCAAGCTTGACGATCTGGCCCAATGGTGGGCGCTCTGCCGCGACGGGGCAGAACCGATGATCGCCGACGAGGACCGCGCCTTTGTCACGCAGGCGATGGCGATGTTGCCTGCCCCGCCTTATGGCGAAACGACTTGGGCTGACTGGACGGCGGCGGTCAAGGCTGCGACGGGGCGCAAGGGCAAGGACCTTTTCAAACCGCTCCGCCATGCCGTGACCGGCCAGTCGAGCGGCCCGGAAATGGCTGAATTGATGCCATTGCTGCAAAAGGTCCGCGCCAGAGGCTGACAGGGTCAGCCTTGGCAGCCCTGCCCCAGGTGACTCCGCCCCATGTGGCCTGTCCCCTGTCCGGGGTTCAGGCCAGGCCGTAGCGGTTGTGCACTTCGCGAAAGGACATGAGCCGCCCTGTCGCCTCGTCCCACAGGTGCAGTTTGACCGAACGAAGGCTTTCCATGATGGTCAGTCGCTGCGCCTCTGCCAGGCTTTGATGATCGCGCAAAACCTCTGTCAGACGGTAAAAGGGGATGCGGCTATACAGGTGGTGCACATGGTGAATGCCGATATTCGCCGTCAGCCAGCGCAAGGGCGCGGGCATCACGTAATGGGAACTGCCTTCCAGCGCCGCCTCATGCATGGCCCAGTCCTTGTCCTGCGCCCAATGGGTCTCCTCGAACTGGTGCTGCACGTAAAAGAGCCAGACACCGATGGTGCCTGCGATGACCGAGGTGGGCAAGAAGATCAAAAGCACCGGCATCAGACCACCCATCCAGATGATCAGCCCAAGCGCAATACCGATCATCGCATTGGTGCCCATGGCGCTTGTCCAATAGCGCCAACCCTGATTCATCAGCCCGAACGGCAAGCGGTTCTGCAGGATGAAAAGATAGCTTGGCCCCAAGACGAACAGCACCAGCGGGTTGCGATAGACCCGGTACATGAACCGGCCAAAGGCGCTGCGGGCGCGATATTCCTCCACCGTCAAGGTCAGGATGTCGCCCATGCCGCGCTTGTCGAGGTTGCCGTGCCCGGCGTGGTGGATCGAATGGGTGCGGCGCCAGACATCATAGGGGGTCAGCGTCAGCACGCCCAGCGCCCGACCAACCCAATCACTGGCCTGACGGTTGGTAAAATAGGAAGAATGGCCGCAATCATGCTGGATGGCGAAAATGCGCACCAGAAAACCGCCATTGAGGATGGCAATGCCAAAAGCCAGCCAATAGCTGAAGGACAGGGCAATCCAGGCCAGAGCCCAAAGCAGAACGAATGGCACCAAGGTCGCCGCCAGTTCCCAGATCGACCGGCTGGTCGATGGTTCCCGGTATTTCGCCAGAATCTGCACCCAGTCGCGGGCAGTAGGCACCGGCGCCTGAGCAGGCGCGTCCGATTTCTTTGTCATGAAGCCGTCCTGTATTATCTCATTGGGCCAAAACTATGGCCATGTCCCCAATTTGCTGCCGGACGTTTCCATGCAGCCCTGCGTCCCCCGAAAGAATCATGACCCTTTGGCGGGTATCTGTGAAGCATTATTTAGCTTTCGCAGATTTACGTTGCTTTTCCGTTGCCGATTTCAGCTGCCCGCAGGCGGCCATGATATCCTCGCCGCGTGGCGTGCGGATCGGGCTGGCGTAACCGGCATTGTGAATAATGTCGGCGAATGTGTGGATACGGTTACCCGATGACCGCTTGTATGGCGCACCGGGCCATTCGTTGAAAGGGATCAGGTTCACCTTGGCCGGAATGCCGCGCAACAGTTCGACCAGTCGGTAGGCATCTTCCTTGGTGTCATTCACCCCCTCCAGCATCACATATTCAAAGGTGATCCGCTCGGAGTTCGACAGGCCCGGATAGGCGCGCAGCGCGTCGAGGAGCGTGGCGATGTTCCATTTCTTGTTGATCGGCACCAACTGGTCGCGCACCGCGTCGGTGGTGGCATGAAAGGACACCGCCAGAAGACAGCCGATTTCCTCGGCCGTGCGGGCGATCTCGGGCACGACACCAGAGGTGGACAGGGTGATGCGACGGCGGCCAAGGGCGATCCCCTCATTATCCATCACGACCTTCATCGCATCGCGGACATTGTCGAAATTGTAAAGCGGCTCGCCCATGCCCATCAGAACGATATTGCTGACCAGCCGCCCTTCGACATTGGGGGCGCCGGGCACCGGCCATTCATCCAGATCGTCGCGGGCCAGCATCACCTGACCGACAATCTCTGCTGGCGTCAGGTTGCGCACCAGCCGCTGCGTGCCCGTATGGCAAAAGGAGCATGTCAGCGTGCACCCTACCTGGCTCGAGATGCAAAGCGTGCCGCGGTTCTCTTCGGGGATATAGACGGTTTCAACTTCGTGCCCGCCCTCGATCCGCAAAAGATATTTGCGGGTGCCGTCGGAAGAGACCTGACGGGTGACCACCTCTGGCAGGCTGATGGTGAAATGATCAGCAAGGAACTGGCGATAATCCTTGGCCAGATTGCTCATCCCGGCAAAGTCGCGCAGGCCCCAGTGATAGATCCACTGCCAAATCTGGCCGACCCGCATCTTGGCCTGCTTTTCCGGCGTTCCTGCGGCAATCAGCGCCGCGCGAAGCTGATCGCGGGTCAGGCCCACCAGATTGGTGCGGCCAAGCTCGGATACGACCGGCACGCCAGCCTTGCGCGGGATCACATGCAGATCGGGCACAACAGGGGCAAGCTTTGCGGCTTCGGTGCGGACGGCGTCAGACATCGGGTTTCCATGCAGGTCGGTACCGCGCCCATATAGGGCAGAAGCTGGCAAAACAAAACATATCTTAACGGCGCCGTTACGTCGCGAAATAACGCCCGGCACCGGAGGGCACCGCTAGCATCCCCAAACGGCCGTTAGCCGACCGAGCGAAACTGCTGATCATAAAGCTGCCGGAAAAGCCCGCCCTCGGCCAAAAGCGCCTCTGCCGTGCCGGACTGGACAGAGCGGCCCGCCTCGATCACGCAGATCTGGTCCGCCTCCAACACGGTCGAGAGACGATGCGCGATGACGATGGTCGTTCGCCCGACCGTCAGCCGCTGCAGCGCCTCTTGCACCAGCGCTTCTGACGTGGCGTCCAGCGCACTTGTCGCCTCGTCCAGCAACAGGATCGGGCTGTCCTTCAGAATGGCCCGCGCTATGGCCAGCCTCTGACGCTGACCACCCGACAGGAAGGCGCCGTTTTCCCCCACCTCTGTCTGATAGCCATTGGCCAGTTCCCGGATGAATTCATCGGCATTGGCCGCCTTTGCCGCCGCGATCACCGCCGCCTCGTCCGCTTCAGGGCGGCCTACGCGAATATTGTCCATCACGCTGGCGGAAAAGAGGAATGTACCCTGCCCGACAAAGGCGATCTTGTCGCGCAAGGACCGGGCAGAGACATCGCGCAGATCGGTGCCATCAATGGACACCTTGCCCTCGACCGGGTCGTAAAGGCGCATGATCAGGTTGAGGATCGTGGTCTTGCCGCCACCAGAGGGGCCGACAAGTGCGGTGGTCTTGCCCGCGGGGCAGACCATCGACAGCTGGCGCAACACCGATTGACCGTTTTCATAACGGAAAGTGACATCGTCAAAGACCACCGCCCCCGGCGCCGTGCCCAAAACCGCGGGCGTGGCGCTTTCAACGATGGTTTCCGGCTGATCGAGCGTCTGGAACAAGAGCCGCACGCCGACCAGATTTTTCTCGACACTGACACGCACCCGCGACAGCCGCTTGGCCGGCTCATAGGCCATGAGGAGCGCGGTGACGAAAGACATAAGCTGCCCCGCCGTCGTCTGCCCCTCGCCAAAAAGATTGACCGCGCTCAGCGCCACGACAGAGGCGATGGCCAGCCCTGAAAGCGTATCCATCAAGGGATTTGTCAGCGCCTCCAACCGGGCGATTGTATTGGCGCGTTTTTCGACCTGCCGCACGGCGCTGTTCATCCGCGCCGCCATCCGCCCTTCGAGCGAAAAGGCCTTGATCACCTGAATGCCGCCCGCCGTTTCCTGCACAACCCGGATGATTTCGCCCAAGGAGGCCAGTTCCAGCGCCGCGATCTTGCGCACCCGGCTTAAGATCTGCCGCACACCAAGAATGGCAAAGGGACCGATGACCAGCGATATCGCCGTCAGGGTCGGCTGCTGATAGATCATCACCGCGATCAGACCGCAAAGCGTCAGGATATCGCGAAAGGCGGACACGACGATAATGTCGATGATGCCGCGCGCCGACTGGGCCGATTGCGTCACCCGCACCAGAAGATCGGAGCTTTCCGTCACATCGAAAAAGGCCACACCCTGCCGCAAGAGCTTGTCATAAAGCCGCAGCTGCTGGCGCGCGACAATCCGGTTGCCTGCCCGCGTCATGGCGACGATTTGCACGAAACTGGCGATACCTTTGAGGAAAAAGATCAAGGCCACAGCGCCTGCAACAACAAAGACGCGGGTGCGATTATCCGGCGCGGTCATGCTGTCGACGATATCGCGCATGATCCAGGCGGTAGCCGAGGTTGTCGCCGCGACCATGACCATCGCCACAATGGCAATGACATAAAGCCGGATCTGGCCGGAAAAATTCTCGGAAAACAGGCGCGTCAGGTCAGAACGTGCTGTCGTGTCCATTATCTTCATCGCCATGTCGTCGCGTCCGCGTCTGATTGGGGCCAGACACCCGCGCCCTACTTAGGCGATAACCGCGATCTGCGCCAGTCGGCAGGCGTCTGAGGTGAACAGGCCTGAAGCGTGCGCGAAAGCCAATATGACATGTTCGCCTGGGATATCGATCGTTTCGGTGTCGTTGCAGACAAGGATTTCACCAAGGAACCGGTACACGACCAATTTGCAAACCGTTTCAAGATCCGTTTCCCGAACAATTAACGCGCCGCAGGTCGCCCGCATCGCGGCCTGGTTCTGGCCGACCCCCCATTTGATCCGTCAGGCGCGATCCTGCGCGGCCGGTCCCGGCCAGATGGGGCTGGCGCAACAGGGCGGAACAGGTCATGTTGGCATGAATGACATTCATGCAAAGCCCCGCACCATGGCCCGCCGTCACTATAACCTGCCGCCCCTGACGACCCTTGCCGCCTTCGAGGCGGCGGCCCGGCATCTAAGCTTCAAGGAGGCGGCGCAGGAACTGAATGTCACCGCCGGCGCGGTCAGCCATCAGATCAAGGCGCTGGAGGGCGAGATCGGTCTGGCCCTGTTTGACCGGCTACACCGTGGCGTCGCCCTTACCCCGCAGGGAGAGGCGCTTTTTGCCGCCCTTCGCGGCGCCTTTCACGACATCTCGCGGGTGCTGACCGAAGTCAGGCGCAGCACCGACGACAAAAGCGTGACGATCTGCGCCACCTCTGCCGTATCGTCGCTGTGGCTGACGCCCCGGATTGGCCAGTTCTGGCGCGATCACCCCGATATCGCCGTCAATCAGATCGTCTCGGACAGGCCGATGACCGACCTTGCAAAGGCGGATCTCTTCATCTCTTACGGCGCGCCACGCAGCCCCCTCAGCGGGGCGGAGGTTCTGTTCAAGGACATGCTGCAACCGGTTTGCGCGCCGGAACTGGCCAATCGTATCAAGGGCACGGCACTGGCCGACCTGGCGCAGGAACGGTTGATCCATCTCGACAGTACAGAGGCAAGCTGGACCAACTGGCAACATTGGTTCGCAGCCCTTGGCTACGGCGGCCCGGTCGCCAAGGGGCTGAAGGTCAACAATTACATGATTGCGCTGCAGGCCGCACAGGATGGTGCCGGGCTGGTGCTCGGCTGGCAACGGCTGATCGACCCTTTGCTCAAGACCGGCATGCTGGTTGCCCTTGGCCCCCATACCATGGCCGCCCCGGAGCTTTTCTACATCGCCCAGTCGGACCGTGACAATGCCAACCGCGCCGCCGCCACCCTGAAGAACTGGCTTCTTGAACATCGCTGACCCGGCGGTCGGTTGAATTTCCCTCACCTTGGGGCGATCTTTTCTGCTATTGATCGGGCGACTTTGGCGGTGAATGATCCCGCCAGCCTTTTGCCAGACCCCGGGGACCTACGATGAACAGACATGTAACACTTGGCGCGGTCATGACCTCTGTCGAAGAGGCGCGCGGGCTGCCCAACGAACATTACATCAGCAAGGATGTTTTCGACGAGGAAAAACGCTCTGTCCTGTTCAAGAACTGGTCGGGCATCGGGTTTGGCAAGGATGTGCCGGAACCCGGCGACGCCCGGCCCGTCGATTTCCTCGGCATGCCGCTGTTGATCGTGCGGGACCATGACGGCACGCTTGGCGTCTTTCAGAATACCTGCCGCCACCGGGGCATGATCCTTGTGTCTGAACCGACGCGGCTGCGCGGGGCGATCCGCTGCCCCTATCACAGCTGGTGCTACAATCTGAACGGCGGGCTGCGCACCACGCCGCATGTGGGCGGTCCGGGCAAGAATACCCACAGTGGCGTTGACCGCAGCGAGTTGGGCCTGATCCGCATCCGCTCTTTCGTCTGGCATGATGTGGTCTTCGTCAATATCAGCGGCGACGCACCGGAGTTTCACGAGGTTCACGCCGATCTCATGGAACGCTGGAAGGAATATGCCCAACCGATGTATTCGGGCGGCGCCAGTTCCAGCTTCAAGCTGAGCGTCAAGACCAACTGGAAACTGGCGGTGGAGAATTACTGCGAAAGCTATCACCTGCCCTGGGTTCACCCCGGCCTGAACAGCTATTCGCGGCTCGAAGACCATTATCATATCGAGGCGCCGGGCCATTATTCGGGCCAAGGCACGCTGGTCTACCGGCAGATGGCCGGCGGCGATGTCGGCAAGTTCCCCGATTTCGCCAACCTGTCGGACAAATGGGATACCGGCGCGGAATATGTGGCCGTCTACCCCAACGTCCTTCTGGGCGTGCACCGCGATCACACCTTTGCCATCGTGCTGGAGCCGGTGGATTGCGAGAATACCCTCGAGCATATCGAGATCTACTATCCTGTCGCGCCAGAGAACGCCCCAGATCACGAACCAATGCGGCTGAAGAATGCCGAATTGTGGAAGGCGGTCTTTGAAGAGGATATTTTCGTGGTCGAAGGCATGCAAAAGGGCCGCCACGGCGATCTATTCGACGGCGGCAAGTTCTCTCCGGCTATGGATAGCCCGACGCACCTCTTTCACCATTGGGTGGCCAGCCAGATAGAGCAGGGCCGCAACTCGTGAGTGACCTTCTGAAGGACGGCCTGGCACGCAATTTCGTTGCCGGTCAGTGGCGCGAAGGGGATGGCGGCGCATGTCTGGCTGTCGAAGACCCGGCGACCGAGGAAACTGTCGCCGACTGCGCGCTGGCGGGCGAGGCATCGTTGGGCGCGGCGCTCGAGGCGGCGCGGGCCAGCGCTGATCGCGGCGATCTGGCCGACATGCTGCCACGTGACCGCGCAACGTTGCTACGCCGCATTGCGGGCGAGATCCGCGCGCTGAAGCCTGACGGGGCCGCGCTTTTGTGCCGCGAAAGCGGCAAGCGGCTTTGCGATGCGACCGACGAGTTTGAAGAGGCGGCGCAATATTTCGAATATTACGGCGGCGTCGCTGACAAGATTGAAGGCAAGTCCATCCCGCTTGGGCCGCACTATGCCGATTTCACCATTTCCGAACCGGTCGGGGTTTCGGCGCAGATCGTACCATGGAATTTTCCGGTGTCACTTGCGGCCCGCTCATTGGCCCCGGCGCTGGCGGCGGGCAATGCCGTCATCATCAAATCGCCGGAACTTGACCCTTTGGGCCTGTCGCTTCTGGGCCGGGCGATCGAAAGGGCCGATGTGCCGGCGGGGGCGGTGTCGATCCTGAACGGTATCGGCGCTGATCTTGGCGCCCGGCTGGTCGCGTCACCCCAGATCGACCAGATCGTCTTTACCGGATCGGTAGCGACGGGCCAGTCGATCCTTGCCGCAGCGGCGCGCAATGTGACGCCCGCCCTGATGGAACTTGGCGGCAAATCCGCCGCCGTGGCCTTTGACGATGCCGATCTTGATCAGTTGATGGACAGTCTGCAGACCGGCATCTTCTTCAATGCCGGGCAGGTCTGTTCGGCCATGTCGCGGCTATTGGTGCAGCGCGGCCTATATGACCGGGCCGTCGCCGCCGCCAAGGTCCGGGCAGAGACGCTGGTGGCCGGGCATGGGCGCGACAATGCCGATCTGACACCGCTCATTTCGGCGGGGCAGCTTGCGCGGGTCGAACACCTGACCTCCATGGCGCGGCAGGCAGGTGCGCGGGTCGTCACTGGCGGCCAACGGCTGGAACGCCGGGGTCATTTCATGGCAGCGACGATCCTTGCCGATGTCGATCCCGGCTCTGCCATCGCGCAACAGGAAATCTTTGGCCCGGTGATCTGCATGACGCCCTTCGATACCGAGGCAGAGGCGATTGCCATGGCCAATGGCACCGAGTTTGGCCTTGTCGCCGGGGTCTTCACCCAGGATATCAGCCGGGCGATCCGTGTCGCACGCAAGCTGCGTGGCGGGCAGGTTTTCGTCAATGAATGGTTCGCGGGCGGCATTGCCACTCCCTTCGGCGGGGTTGGAAAATCCGGCTTTGGCCGCGAAAAGGGGCTGGAGGCGATGACCAATTACCTGCGCACCAAAAACATCGCCATCAAGATTTCCGGCGCATGAGCAGCGGCCGCGATAAGCTGGACGCGGCGCTGATCGAGGCGCATCTGGCCAAAGACAGCGACGCGCTTGTCGCCCTTTATACCAAGGCCGCCGATATGGCCGAGGCGGGCGGCGACATTGACGCCTGCTGCTTCTTCCTGACCCACGCCTATGTCTTCGCGCTGGAAGCCGGGCATAAGGATCAGGCGCGGCTGAACCACCGGCTTAGCGACTATGGCCGCGAGATACGTCAAAGTTTCTGAACTCGTGACCCGGCGCAGTAAGTCAGCGTGCCCGTTCAGTCAGCGTGATAAATAGCCCATTGCCCGTCGGCGCCGACGAGCCGCATGCCCGGCACTTCGACTGGTGTGGCGACTGGTTCACAGGTGATGACCGTATCAAAACCCGAGGCACGGGCGGCCTCAATCCGCTGTGCCGTGTCAGGCCCGACGGTACCGGATTTCTGTCGGTTCAACGCCTCCTGCAATGGGCCGATCAGGCGTAGGGGCTGTTGCGTCTGATTGGCAAAGGTCGGCACGGCGATCTGGTTTTGCAAGAGCAGGGCAAATAGCAACGGCTTGCAGGCACGGCCGCCATCGCGTCCCTGCGTCTCCTCCGAAAAGACGGCCTGCGCCAACCCTTCGGTCGGAAGCTGCTCGGCAGCGGCCAGAAACTTGCGGTAGCTCTGGCCCTGATAGGCCCAGCCCAGCGCGACGATCAGCAAATGGCCGACAAACAGGACGACCAGGCCCCGGACAAGCCCGGCGCTGCCCCGACCAGCAGAAAGCCCGCTGGCCAGCAGCGCAAACAGGATCAGTGGAATCCGCTCATCAAGATGGCCAACGCCAAAGAGGTTGGGCGGCATGATCACCACCATCAGCGCAAAGACCGCCGTCACCAGCCGCATGACCGGCGCCAGCCGCAACTGGCCACGCAGCAGCCCCCAGCCGATCAACCCCCAAAGCAGCAGACCGAACAGCCGGTCCGCCATGGGCCAGGTTGATTCCACCACCCGCAGAAAACTGTCGGCCCGATCCCAGCATTCCTGTATCAGACGCGCTTTTAACGTACCCGCCGACGCATGGTTGGCCAGATTGCCAAGCGCGGCGATCACGGGCTCTCCCCCCTTGGCGGTTTGCGAACTGATGAACAGCAAAGCTGGCAGGATCGCCACAAGACCCAACCGTATCGACCGCCAGACCAACGTCGCAAGTTTGAAGCCTTGCGTTTGCCCGATCAACATCACCTCGACCAGAAACAGCATCAGCCCCCAAAGGCCGAACGCCAGCCCGTGCATCAGCATGATCAGAACGCCAAGCAGCATCGCCAGCGCCAACTGCCGCCCCGGCCGTTCTCGCAGCATGATCCAGCCCGCAACACCGCAAAGGCTGATCCCGGTGGCAAAGAGAAAGTTGGAAAATCCCCAGCCAAGGACAAAACTGTAGCCCGCCAGACCCGCCAGTGCCAGATTGACGGGGCGCAGCAAACCCTGCACTGCACGGGCCAACAGCAACGTGCCCCCAATCACCGAAAGGATGATCATCGCGGCAATGACCTTTGCCCCAAGAAACGGCGGCAGGATGGTCATCAAACCCGTACCAATCACGTCCAGCCCAAGATTGGGCAAGAGCCGCCAGCTTTCCTGATAATTCGCCGCCAGCGCACTGTCTGTTCCGACATGGGCCAAGGCGTAATAGCGCGCCACATGCGCATAAAAGTCGATCGAGGGCAGCAGGGGCGTCAGAAAGAGCGGGATGAGGCAGAGGCCGATTGTCAGTGCCATAATGGGCATCGTGACGGGCCGGCCCTCTCCTGTAATGCGTTCGTCGCGGTCAGTCACACGTTACCTCAATCGGCAAAAACCCAGAATTTGTTGATCAGAAATGTTGTGGCCGGCACGATGATCAGCCCGGCGATGAATCCGTAATGATAGGGCAGGCCAAATCCGTTCACCGCAATGGCCATGATCGCCATATTGCCGATCAGCCCGGCAATCACCGACACGCCAAAACGCCCCAACTGGGCGGCCGAGCGGCGACGCACCTGAAACACCCAATAGGATTGGCCAAAATAGGTCACCAGAACCGCAACGGAAAAGGCGATGCCATTCATCAGCACCGGCGAGATGCCCACGCCGTCAACACCTGCCGACAGGATCCCGTAATGCACCAGCGTCGCCGTGACGCCGACCACGGCAAATTTGATGATCTCAGCGCTTGCCGGCATTGGCCGCTCCGGCGGTGGCAGGGGTCGGGGTCTGGATAGGGGTTGGGGCGCCCTTTGCCGACTGGCCGTCAAACCCCACCATTTCCTGCACCAGATAAATGGGCCGCTGCTTTGTCTCCAGATACAACCTGCCAAGATATTCGCCGATCATGCCGAGAGAGATGATCTGCACCGCCCCGAGGATCAGCACCACGATCATCAAGGAGGCATAGCCAGGCACGTCGCGCCCGAACATCATAGTCTCTACCAGGATCTTCAAGGTGTAGATCACGGCGCCAAGCGCAACGATCATGCCCAGATATGTCCAGATGCGCAGTGGCAAGGTGGAAAAGCTGGTTACACCGTCCAGGGCAAAGTTCCAAAGCTTCCAATAGTTGAATTTCGAAGCCCCCGCCGAACGTTCCGGCCGTGAATAGGGCACCGCGATAGAGCGGAACCCAACCCAGGCGAACAGCCCTTTCATAAAACGGTTGCGTTCGCGCAACTGGACGGTCGCATCGACGACCGCCCGGCTCATCAAGCGAAAATCGCCGACATTCGGCTCTATCTTCATGCCCGACACGCGGTTGAAAATATTGTAAAACAAGCCGGCCGAGACACGCTTTGTCGCGGAATCCTGTGTCCGGCGCTGACGCTGGCCATAGACGACATCAAAGCCCTCGCGCCACAGGCGCACAAATTCGACGATCAGTTCGGGCGGGTCCTGCAGATCTACATCTATCGGGATGACCGCCCGTCCCCGTGATACATCCAGCCCCGCAGTCAGGGCGGATTCCTTGCCGAAATTCCGGCTCAGGCGCAGCAGGCGAAGGGTCTTGTCGCTGCTGGCGCGGGTGCGGATGATGTCGGCTGTCGCATCCTTGCTGCCATCATCGACAAAGATAATTTCGTGGGTCAGATCGAGTTTTGCGAGGATCGGTGCGATTTTTTCGAGAAAAATCGGTATGGCCTCTTCTTCATTCAAAACCGGAACAACGAGAGACAGATCAATTTCTGTTGCGTTCATCCAAAACTCTCGTGACGGCGTTCAATTTTTCGCGACGTTAGCAGAAAAGCTCTACGCGGGATAGTTCGCAGATGCAACAAGACCGCCCCCCGTCGCCAAGGAGGCTGTTGCCAGAATCGCTCATATCGATATAGAACATAAGGGGAACATTTCGGGATTGCCGTGCGGTATGACATTCACCATTGCAAAGCTGCGCCTTGGGCGAAGGACGGTGCGGGCAAGGCCCGACATGCCGATCCTGTCAGAGGTTTTTGCGACCGGGCCAAGCGATGCGGCGGCTGTTGGGTTTGTTCTGGCACGGCTGGCGCTGGGGGGCCGGACGCAGGGCCAGACACAGGGCCAGACACAGGGCAAGGCGCCGATCCTGTGGGTGCAGGACCGCTTGTCACGGCAGGAATCCGGCAGCCCCTATCTGCCCGGCCTGCCGGGTCTCTGTGGCAGGCCGGTGATCCGCGTCGATGTCAGTCGCCCCGCCGATGCCCTCTGGGCGATGGAGGAAGGCTTGCGCTGCAAGGCTCTGGCGGCGGTCATCGGCGAGATTTCGGGCGACCCGCCCGCCTTGAATTTCACCGCGACCAAGCGGCTGGCCCTGCGGGCAGAGGCCAGCAAGGTGCCCTGCTGGCTGATCCGGCGCGCAGGCTCTGCCGATCTCAGCGCAGCGCGCGACCGCTGGCGGATCACCTCCCTGCCCTCGGCGCCCCATCCCTACGACCCACAGGCTCCCGGCGCACCGCGCTGGCGGGCAGAGCTGTTCCGCTCGCGTCATCACCAGCCCGGCATCTGGGTGACCGGCGATGAACGGGCGGCGGATCCTGTCAGCCTATCTGCCGCATTTCGCGATGGAACGCTGGCAGCGGGTGATGGAAAGGCAGAACGCCGCGCCGCCCGATGATCTGGCGGTTGTGCTGGCGACAGAGGGGCAGCACGGGCCTGTCATCCATGCCACGAACCGCGCCGCACGGGCGGCGGGCATTGCCGAGGGCGCGCGCGTTGTCGATGTCAAGGCCATCTGCCCGGAACTGCGCGTGGAATATGGCGATATCGCGGGCGACCGTCTGGCGCTGGGCCGGTTGATGCTGTGGGCGCGGCGCTGGTGCCCCTGGACGGTCACCGACGGGCCTGACGGGTTGATCCTGGATACAACCGGCTCGGATCATCTCTTTGGCGGAGAGGCGGCAATGCTGGTGGATATCGAAACCCGCCTCTCTGCGTTGGGGTTGACGGCACAGTTGGCCATTGCGCCAACCTGGGGGGCCGCCTGGGCCCTGGCCCGCCATGGTCCGGTCCGCAGCATTTGTCCCGAAGGGCAGATCGCGCCGATGCTGGCCACCCTGCCGGTGGCGGGGCTGCGGCTGGAAAGCGAAACGCTGTTGCTGTTGCAGCGCCTCGGCCTCAAGACCATCGGCGCCCTGGCAGAGGTGCCGCGCCTGTCCCTGACCCGGCGCTTTGTCCGCGCGCCGCTTCATGCCAACCCGCAGCTGCGGCTGGATCAGGCCATGGGCGCTCTGGCCGAGCCTGTCGCAAGCAGTCTGGCACCGCCACGGGTCAAGGCGCAGCTGCGTCTGCCCGAACCCATTCTGGACCCGACAGCCCATCTGCCGGCCCTTTGCGCCGATCTTTGCGCGCAACTGAACCATCAGGGTCTTGGCTGCCGGCGCCTGCATCTGACCGTCTATCGCACCGATGGCGAGATCAGCACGATCGACGCGGCCTGTGCCGCGCCAAGCCGCGATGCCCCGCATCTGTGCGGCCTGTTCGCGGACCGGCTGGAACGGATCAACCCCGGCTTTGGCTTTGACCTGATCACGCTCGAGGCAGGCGTGGTCGAACCGATGGGAACGGTGCAGATCGGGCTGGATGGCGGGCAGGAGGAGGATCTGCATCTGCCGCGGCTGATCGACCGGCTGGTGGCGCGGCTGGGCGAGCGGGCCGTCACACGCCCCGCCTTGCACCCCAGCCACCTGCCCGAGCGCGCCGAAGGCCGCAGCGCCCTGTTAGTGGCCGAACCGGCCCCACCGCCCCTGCCAGCCCCGTCAACCTTGCCACGCCCTTCCACCCTGCCAGCCCCGTCAACCCCGCCGACGCTGCCAACCCCGCCCGGGCCAGACCGCCCCGCCCGCCTCCTCTTCCCGCCCGAGGAGGTGCGGGTGATCTATGCGGTGCCCGAAGGCCCGCCCGCACAATTCATCTGGCGGCGCCAGACCCACAGGGTGGCGCGCTATGCCGGGCCCGAACGTATTGCCCCCGAATGGTGGAAGGATCGCCCCGGCACGCGGCTGCGCGACTATTTCAAGATCGAGGATCAGGCGGGCCAGCGCCTGTGGCTTTATCGCGAGGGGCTGCATGAGGATGGGCGCGGCGGCGATCCGCGCTGGTTTGTGCATGGGATGTTTGTCTGATGCCTGACACCGACTACCGCCACCCCAAACGCGCCCTGCGCGACGGCCCCTATAGGGCAAACCCCAAGGCGGATTTTGTCGAACTTGGCGTCACCAGCTGCTTTTCCTTTCTGCGCGGCGCCTCTGACGCGGTCGATCTGGTGGCGACCGCGTCACGGCTTGGCTATGACGCGATCGGCATTGCCGACCTCAACACGATGGCCGGTGTGGTGCGCCTGCATGCGCAGGCCCTGAAGGCTTGCCTGCGCCCGGTGATCGGCTGCCGCTTGCAGCTTGTCTCGGGCGAAAGCTTCCTTGCCTACCCCACGGACCGGGCCGCCTATGGGCGGCTGTGCGCCCTGCTGTCACAGGGCAAGATGCGCGATCTGCAGGGCAACTGGCAGGCCAAGGGCGTCTGCCATATCGGGCTGGGTGATCTGGCGGCAGCGGCGCAGGGCCTGCGGCTGGTCGCCCTGCCCGGCGCGGATCTGGACCAGTTCGCCGCCCGGCTGCCCGGCCTTTTGCAGGCCTTGCCGGGGCTTGGCCATATCGCGGCAAGCTATCTTTATCGTGGCGACGACCGGGCGCGGATCAACCGGCTGGACCGGCTGGCACGGGCGCATGGCCTTTCGATCCTTGCCACGAATGACGTGCATTATCACGCCCCCGAACGCCGCCCGCTGCAGGATGTCATGACCTGCATCCTGCACAAGACCACCATCCCCCAGGCCGGTTTCCTGTTGAATGCCAATGCCGAACGCCATTTGAAATCGCCCGCCCAGATGGCGCGCCTGTTTGCCGAATGGCCGCATGCCATCCGCGCCACGCGCGATCTGGCCGATGCCTGCCGCTTTGACCTGCGCGAACTGTCTTACGAATATCCCCAGGAATCGATCCCAAAGGGTCGCACGCCGCAGGACTATCTGGCAGAGCTGACATGGAAAGGCGCGGCAGAGCGCTATCCCCAAGGTGTTCCGGACAAGACCCGCAAGACCCTGCAAAAGGAACTGGCGATGATCGGCAAGCTGAACATCGCCCAATATTTCCTGACCATCCATGACATCATCCAATATGCACGTCACCGGGTGACGCCACCGATCCTTTGCCAGGGGCGCGGTTCGGCGGCCAATTCCGCCGTCTGTTATGTGCTGGGCATTACCGCCGTTGACCCTGAAAAGAACGACCTGCTCTTCGAACGTTTCATCTCTGAAGAACGCAAGGAACCACCCGATATCGACGTCGATTTCGAACATGAGCGCCGCGAAGAGGTGATCCAGCATATCTATGCCAAATACGGGCGTGACAGGGCAGGCCTTTGCGCCACCGTCATCCATTACCGCCCCCGCATGGCCGTGCGCGAGGTGGGCAAGGTCATGGGCCTGTCGCAGGACATCACCTCTGCCCTGGCAAAGACGATCTGGGGCAGCTGGGGACGCGAGGTGGGCGCGAAAGAGGCGGCAGAGGCGGGGCTTGACCTGCGCGATCCGCTGATTTCCCGTACGATCAGGCTGGCCGATCAGCTGATCGGCATGCCGCGCCACCTGTCCCAGCATGTCGGCGGCTTCATCCTGACCGAAACGCCGCTGACAAGGACAGTTCCCATCGGCAATGGCGCGATGAAGGAGCGCAGCTTCATCGAATGGGACAAGGACGATATTGACGAGTTGCGCATTCTCAAGGTCGATGTGCTGGCCCTTGGTATGCTGACCTGCATCCGCAAGGCCTTTGACCTCATCAAGGCGCACCATGGCGCCACATGGGATCTGGCCAGCGTGCCGCAAGATGACCCGCGGGTCTATGAAATGCTGTGTCAGGGCGACAGTCTTGGCACCTTTCAGGTCGAAAGCCGGGCGCAGATGAACATGCTGCCGCGCCTCAAACCGCGCAGCTTTTATGACCTTGTCATTCAGGTGGCCATCGTCCGGCCCGGCCCCATTCAGGGCGATATGGTGCACCCCTACCTGCGCCGGCGCAGCGGCAAGGAACAGGTCGACTACCCCTCTCCCGGCCCGGGGCATGACCCGGACGAGCTGCGCAACATCCTTGGCCGCACCCTTGGCGTGCCGATCTTTCAGGAACAGGCGATGAAGATCGCCATAGAGGCCGCAAGGTTCAGCCCGGCAGAGGCGAACGAACTGCGCAAGGCCATGGCCACCTTCCGCTCACGCGGCACCATAGAGACCCTGCAGGAAAAGATGGTCGGCCGCATGGTCGAACGCGGCTATGAACCGGCCTTTGCCCAGCGCTGCTTTGACCAGATCAAAGGGTTCGGCGACTATGGCTTTCCCGAAAGCCACGCGGCCAGTTTTGCACTGTTGGTCTATATTTCCAGCTGGATCAAATATCACTATCCCGATGTTTTCTGCACCGCCCTGCTCAATGCGCAGCCGATGGGGTTTTACGCCCCCGCCCAGATTGTCCGCGATGCCAGAAACCATGGGGTCGAAATCCGCCCGCCCGACGTGAATTTCAGCGAATGGGACAATACGCTGGAACCGGCGGGGCCGGGCACATTCGCCATGCGGGTGGGGCTGCGGCAGGTCAATGGCCTTGCGCGGGACATGGTGGAGCGGCTGACAGAGGGGCGGCAGGAACCCTATGCCGACATAGAGGCGTTGAAAACCCGGGCCCGGATCGACGCGGGCACCATGCGCAGGCTGGCGGCGGCCGATGCCTTCCGCTCGTTGGGGCTGGACCGCAGGCAGGCCCTGTGGGACACGCGCGCGCTGCGCGATGCGCCGGACCTGCCGCTGTTTCACCAGCATCGCGACGAAGGGACAGAGGCGGCGTTTCTCTTGCCGAAGATGCCGCTCTGCGAACATGTGGTGGCCGATTACCAGACGCTGCGCCTGTCGCTGAAGGCGCATCCTCTGTCATTCCTGCGCAAAAGCATGGGGCGGCAGGGATATGTTCCCGCAGACCGCCTGCCGCAATTGCGCAACGGGCAGGCCATTGCCATGGCCGGGGTGGTGCTGGTCCGCCAACGGCCGGGCAGCGCCAAGGGCGTCTGTTTTATCACGCTGGAGGATGAGACAGGCATCGCCAATCTGGTGGTCTGGCCCAAGGTGATGGCGGCCTATCGCCGGGTCATCATGCGGGCGCGCCTGCTGGAGGTGCAGGGCACCATCCAAAGCGGCGAAGGCGTCATCCACATCGTCGCCCAACATCTGTCGGACCGCAGCGACGCGCTGGACCGCCTGTCAAACGATCCGATGGATGCCCCGCTCGCCCACGCCGACGAGGTGCGCCGCCCCTTGCCCAGCGCGCCGCACAGGCACCCCCGCGATGTGCGGATCATCCCGAAATCCCGCGACTTTCACTAAGCCGAAGCGGCGCCATCAGCGCCAGTTCAGCACCACCTTGCCGCTTTGACCGGACCGCATCGCGGCAAAACCATCCTGAAACTGATCGACATCGAAACGGTGCGTGATGACCCGGCTGACATCCAGACCGTTTTGCAGCATGGCGATCATCTTGTACCATGTCTCGAATATCTCGCGCCCATAGACGCCCTTGATGGTGATCGCCTTGAAGACGATGCGCGACCAGTCCACCGGCGATTTTCCCGGCGGAATACCCAGCATGGCGATGCGCCCGCCCATCACCATATTCTCGACCATCTGATCAAGCGCGGCCTGACTGCCAGACATCTCCATCCCGACATCGAAACCTTCCTTCATCTTCAAGGCGCCCTCGACATCCTTCAGATCCTGTTTCGCGACGTTGACCGGCACCACATCCGTCACCCGCGCCGCCAGATCCAGCCGGTCCTGATTGATATCGGTGATCACCACATGCCGCGCCCCGGCATGACGGGCCACGGCGGCAGCCATTATGCCGATGGGCCCGGCACCGGTCACCAGCACATCCTCGCCGATCAGGTCAAAGGACAGGGCCGTGTGAACCGCATTGCCCAAAGGGTCCAGAATCGCCCCGATATCATCGCTGATATCGTCGGGCAGCGGTACGACGTTGAAGGCCGGCAGGCGCAGATATTCCGCAAAGGCGCCGGGCTCGTTCACACCGATGCCGCGCGTTTCAGGGTCAAGATGGAACTTGCCGGACCGCGACTGGCGGCTGTGCTTGCCGATCAGATGCCCCTCGCCCGAACAGCGCTGGCCAATCTGCAGATCGGTCACATTACGGCCAAGCTCGACGATTTCCCCGGCAAATTCATGGCCCGTCACCAGCCCCACCGGCACGGTTTTGGCCGCCCATTCATCCCAGTTCCAGATATGGATATCGGTGCCGCAGATACCCGTCTTGTTGATACGGATCAGCACGTCATCCGGCCCGATCTCGGGCACCGGGCGGTGTTGCATCCAAAGCCCGACCTCGGGTTTTGCCTTCGCCAGTGCCTTCATCATGTTGGTCATTCTTAAGCTTCCTTCTCAAAGACAAGCCAGGTCCAGGTGATGCCAGCCGCGATATTCCCGGGCTGATGCGACGGCGCTGTCGCCCGCCGCAAAAGTTTTAGTTCTGCCAGCACGGCACGCGCGATTTCAGCTTCGGGATCAACGGCGTGGACAGGCTGCCCCTCGGGGGTTCCGCCGTGTCGAAGTGACAAAACAAGCCGCCCGTTCGGCGCCAGAAGGCCGGACAATCGCGCGATGGATGCTGACCGCTGTGCCCCGGTCAGGTGATGCCAAACCGCATTTGTCAGGATCAGGCCAAAGGGACCAACGACCCCGTCAAGATCCGGAAGGCGGGCATCGACCACGGTCGCATCCGGCACCCGCGAAACTATCGCGGCGCGAAACCCTGCAACCGGCTCGACCGCAGTGACAGGGTGCCCATGTGAGACCAGCCATGCCGCATCCCGTCCGCTGCCCGCGCCGATATCCAGAACAGGCGCATGCGGCGGCAAAAGATCCAGAACGGGGGAAAGGATATCCATGGTCGCAACCGCATCGTAGCGCTGCAAAAGGGTATCGGCATGCGCCTCATACATCGCAATGGCCGGGTCTTTTGCATCAGGTGGCATCAGATTGCCCCGACTTCCTTGCCCGCACTCCGGAAGGCGTCGAGCGCGAAATCCAGATCAGCCTTCGTCAGTTTCGCATTCATCTGGGTGCGGATGCGCGCCTGTCCCTTCGGCACCACCGGAAAGAAGAAGCCCGCCACATAGACGCCCCTCTCATAAAGCGCCGCCGCCATGCGCTGCGCCAGAACCGCATCACCCAGCATCACCGGAATGATCGGATGTTCGCCCGGCAACAGCCGGAACCCCGCCTCTGCCAGCCCGGCGCGCCAATAGGCGGCATTGTCAAAAAGGGCCGCGCGCAGATCATCCGCCGCCTCTACAATATCCAGCGCAGCAAGTCCGGCGGCAACAACCGACGGTGGCAAGGCGTTCGAGAAAAGATAGGGCCGCGCCCGCTGGCGCAAAAGATCGATGACCGGCTGCGGCCCGGCGACATAGCCCCCCAAGGCCCCACCAAGCGCCTTGCCCAGCGTGCCGGTCAGAATATCAACCTCCACCCCGGCATGGGCGGGTGTACCGCGCCCCTCCGGCCCCATGAAACCCGTGGCATGGCAATCATCCACCATCACCAGCGCACCATATTTTTCCGCCAGCGCAGTTATCTCCGGCAGGTTCGCCAGATAACCATCCATCGAGAAGACCCCGTCCGTGGCAATCAGGATGAAACGCGCACCCGCCGCACGCGCCTCTTTCAGCCGCGCTTCCAGATCCGCCATATCGGAATTTGCGTAGCGATAGCGCATGGCCTTGCACAACCGGATCCCGTCGATGATCGACGCATGGTTGAGACTGTCGGAAATCACCGCATCCTCTGGCCCGAGAAGCGGCTCGAAAAGCCCGCCATTGGCATCAAAACAGGCCGCGAATAGGATGGAATCATCCTTGCCAAGAAACTCCGCCAACCGGCGTTCCAATTGCCGGTGCAGCTCCTGCGTGCCACAGATGAACCGGACAGAGGCCATACCATAGCCATGCCCGTCCATCGCCGCCTTGGCGGCACTGATCAGCCGCGCATCGTCGGCCAGCCCCAGATAGTTATTGGCGCAAAGGTTGAGCATTTCGCGCCCGTTCACCGCGATCCGCGCCGCCTGCGCGGAGGTGATCTCACGCTCGCGCTTCAAAAGCCCGTCGGTCTCGATGCCGCGCAACTGCTGCTGCAGGTGATCCAGAAATCCAGCCCTGTCCGACATGACACACCTCCTTGCGGTTCGGTGGAATATCCTCTCTTGGCCTTGCGATGTCAATATGACGGATATTTGTCTTCTATAGCGGATAGCCCTGAGCAGTTTTGTCGCCTGCCACCCCTGGCCTGTCAGCCGTTCTGCACGATCAATAGCACGCGGGCTGCGCTATCGGCCACGATCCGGTGCGGTCGGTCGGCAGGATAGCGGGCCGTGTCACCCTCGTTTAACCATTGCCGCGCATCGCCGGAGGAAACCTCGACCGTCCCGCTGATAACTGTCAGATGTTCGCGGCAACCGGGACCATGCGGGTCGGAATCGAGCCGGCTGCCCGCTTCAAATTCAACATCGTAGACCTCATAATCGCCAACGGCTTCGGCAGGCGAAAGAATGCGGATTCGTACCCCGTCGCCGCGTCCACTGATTATCGGCGCGCCGGCACCGCGCATGACCTCTATCCCCGGCTCATCGCGATTTTCGATAAGGCCGGCAAAGTCGACCTGCAGGGCCTGCGTGAGGTTCCACAAGGTGGCAACCGTCGGGCTCGATTCGGCCCGCTCTATCTGGCTGACCATCGAACGGCTGACACCGGACAGCCGCGCAACAGCATCCAGACTAAGCCCCTTGGACTTGCGCGCCGCCTTCAAACTGGCAGCTAATCGGTTGTGAATGTCTGGCCGCTGGTTCATGGCGTCAGATTGCGTTCAATTGACCGTTTGGTCAACCAGGCAGATTGGCCGTGCCATCCGGGTCCGCTGCCTCCTCGGCAAGCCAGCTTCGAAAGGCAGCAAGTGGCGGATAGTCTTCGGCCACCTTTGGCCAAACGAGGTAATAGCTGCCCTCCGCCGCCATGGCCGCACCCCACGGGGCCACCAGCCGCCCGTCTGCCAACTCGCCCTTGGCCAGAAACTCGGGCAACAAGGCCACGCCTAAGCCCGAGATGGCGGACTGGATCATCGGCGCAAACTGATCGAACAGCATGCCATAGGGCACGCGGCCCTCGACCCCCTGCTGGGCAAACCACTGCGACCATGCAGAGGGCCGGGTTTCCAGCTGCAAAAGCGGCAAGCGCAACAGATCGCTCGCCGCCAAGACGGGGTGACGCGCCAACAGGTCCGGGGCGCAGGTCGCCACCAGCCTTTCGTCGAAAAGCTTCATGAAACCCGCATCGGGCCATGTCTCCGCGCCAAAATGAATGGCGGCGTCAAACCCCTCCTGGGTAAAATCAAAGGGGCGCAGGCGTGTGGCCAGATTGATGGTGATCCCAGGATTGGCGGCCAGAAAACGCGGCAGACGCGGCGCCAGCCAGCGTGTGCCCAAGGTCGGCAGAATCGACAGGGAAAGCGTGCCACCGCCACTGTTGGACCGCACCCGCATGGCGCCGCGTGAAATAAGCTCCAACGCCTTTGATACATCGCGCGCATAGGCCAATGCCGCCTCAGTCGGCACCAGACGCCGCCCTAGCCGCAAGAACAAGGCCAGCCCAAGCTGCGCCTCCAGATTCTGCACCAACCGGCTTACAGCGCCCTGCGTCAGATCAAGATCCCGCGCGGCAGCCAGGGTGGAGCCCGTGCGGCACACCGCCTCGAAAGCTGCTAGTTGGCTGACCGACGGCAGAAGACGACGTGACCGGCTCATTCTATGTCCTTTATACATACAACATGGCCAAAATAGGGTTATTTTGGCCATAAACAATAGAGTATATACATAGAAATATCCGCGGCGACGCTCCTCGCACCGACCCGCGCCACCTGTTCCTGAGGTTCCCATGGCCCTGAAACCCAAAGACGCCCCCGATCTGTCCCGCTTCGACTGGGAAGATGCCTTCCGCATGGAAGACCAACTGACCGAGGAAGAGCGCATGCTGCGCGACGGCGCCCGCGCCTATGCACAGGAAAAGCTCCTGCCGCGCGTGACCGAAGCCTACCGCGAGGAAAAGACTGACCCCGCGATCTTCCGCGAGATGGGCGAGATGGGGCTTCTGGGCGTCACCGTCCCCGAGGAATACGGCGGGCTCGGCGCCTCCTACGTCGCCTACGGCCTGATCGCGCGTGAGGTTGAGCGCGTGGATAGCGGCTACCGCTCGATGATGTCGGTCCAATCCTCGCTCGTCATGTATCCGATCTACGCCTACGGGTCCGAAGACCAGCGCAAGAAATACCTGCCGAAACTCGCCTCCGGCGAATATATCGGCTGCTTCGGCCTGACCGAACCCGACGCAGGCTCCGATCCTGCCGGCATGAAGACCCGTGCGACAAAGACCGCGAACGGCTATGTGTTGAACGGCTCCAAGATGTGGATCTCGAACGCCCCCATCGCCGATGTCTTCGTCGTCTGGGCCAAATCCGAGGCGCATGGCGGCAAGATCCGCGGCTTTGTGCTCGACAAGGGCATGAAGGGCCTCTCCGCCCCCAAGATCGGCGGCAAGCTCTCGCTGCGCGCCTCCATCACCGGCGAGATCGTAATGGACAATGTCGAGGTGGGCGAGGACGCACTTTTGCCGAACGTCGAAGGCTTGAAAGGCCCATTCGGTTGCCTCAACCGCGCGCGTTACGGCATTTCCTGGGGTGTGATGGGCGCGGCCGAGGCCTGCTTCCACGCCGCCCGCCAGTACGGGCTTGACCGCAAGCAGTTCAACAAACCGCTGGCACAGACCCAGATCTTCCAGCTCAAACTCGCCAACATGCTGACCGAGATCACCCTTGGCCTTCAGGCCTCGCTCCGCGTCGGCCGCCTGATGGACGAGGCCAATGCCGCGCCCGAGATGATCTCGATCATCAAGCGCAACAACTGCGGAAAGGCGCTCGAAATCGCCCGCCACGCCCGCGACATGCACGGCGGCAACGGCATTCAGGAAGATTTTCACGTCATGCGCCACATGGTAAACTTGGAGACCGTCAATACCTATGAAGGTACCCATGACGTCCATGCCCTGATCCTCGGACGGGCGATTACTGATCTGCAGGCATTCTTCTGATTTCTTCTGTTCAAAAATACCTCCGCCGGAGGCTCCCGACCTATCGGTTGCATGCCTCCGGCGGAGGTATTTGCAAACAGAAGAAGAGCGAGTGAGCAAGAGATGGACCGCGCCGATATCGTTCATGAAAACTTC
>JBARVM010000121.1:0-4424 GCA_049646265.1 Paracoccaceae bacterium | reverse complement strand
CAGTCGCTGGCACTGCGTTGTGGCACCCCGGCCCGGCGGGTAGAGGCGCAGTTGCGCGCCGGGCAACGCGCCGGTCTGATCGCCGCACCGGAGGCCGAGCAGTTGCAAAGCACCTACCGGCTTTTGTTGCGGCTTCATGCGGGTTTGCGGCTCTTGAACGATCGACCGGTCGAGGCGGATCACCTTGGCGCAGGCGGGCAACGCTTCTTGCTGCGCGAAACCGCCATGCCGACGCTGGCCGATCTGGCGTCGGAAATGGACCGCCAGATGGCGCAGTCTGCGCAGATTATCGACAGCCATCTGGTGCAAGAATAAGGCGAAGGCAAGAGAAAAGCCGGACTTGATGATAGGTGCCGGTATGGCGAGGAAGATCATGGATATGTCGCTGGCCGACCCCAAGGGGCTCATTCGCGAAAGTTTCGCGATCGAGGGGATTACTTCTTCCGAATGCAGGTCGATCTTTCTCGACTGGGCGCTAAGCCTCAAACCCAGCGTCGATCTGCCAGAGGCGGCGCGGGCGCTGATCGCCCATTACGCGCTGGACCGGCCCGAACATCCGATGTCACCGGTTCTGGCCGAAGGGCTGAAGGCGCCAAAGGCACCGACCCGCAGGGGTGGTCGCTCGGCCAGGGTTCAGCCGCAGCAAGGCTAGGCGGGGCCAGTGGGGGCAGTAAGACGGGGGCAGCGGTTCAGCGGACCCCGGCGCGGGGCAGGGCTGCCGCCTGCCGCGCCAATGTCTCGATCGCGGGCCAGTCGCCCTTTGTCAGCAGATCAGCCGGGGCGACCCAACTGCCACCCACACAAAGCACATTGTCGAGTGCCAGATAGTCCGGCGCCTTTGCAAGGCTGATGCCGCCCGTCGGGCAAAAGCCGGTCTGGCGCAACGGCGCGCCAAGCGCCCGCACCGCTGCCGCCCCGCCAATATTCTCGGCCGGAAAAAACTTCATCATGTCATAGCCCTGTTCGAGAAGTGCCATGACCTCGGTCGCCGTGGCGGCACCGGGCAATAGCGGCAGCCCCTCCTCGGCGCAGGCGGCTATCAGCCGGTCTGTCGCGCCGGGCGAGACGCCGAAACGCGCGCCCGCTGCCTTGGCGGCCTTGACATCGGCAGGCGTCAGCAAGGTGCCCGCACCAACCACACCGCCCGGCACATCTGCCATGCGGCGGATCACCTCCAGCGCCTTTGGCGTGCGCAGGGTCACCTCCAACGCGGGCAGTCCACCGGCGATCAGGGCCCGGGCCAAAGCGGCGGCACTCTCAACCTCATCCAGCACCAGGACAGGAATGACCGCCGCCATGCGGCAGATGTCCCGGGTCTTGCGGCTCTGCTCTGCGGGGGTCATGGGGCTGGCTCCTTGGTCATCGGCCGGGCAAGGTCAGAGAATGGTGGCAGCACCGCTGTCGGCGGGACCCACCGTGCTGCGAAAAAGACCGAACAATTCGCGCCCGGCACCATAGTGGTTCTGGTCAAGATCGGCTTTTGCGGGCTCTCGGCTGGCAAGGTCGGGGACCAGCGCTTCCAGCCGCCCGGTGACAGCATCGAGCCGGATCATATCGCCATCCTGCAGCCGCGCCAGCGCACCACCTGTTGCCGCCTCGGGGCTCACGTGAATGGCTGCTGGCACCTTGCCACTGGCGCCCGACATGCGCCCGTCGGTGACCAGCGCCACGCGCAGGCCCCGGTCCTGCAGGCTGGCCAATATCGGCGTCAGCCCGTGCAATTCCGGCATGCCATTGGCGCGCGGCCCCTGAAATCGCACCACAACCACACAGTCACCAGTCAAGGCGCCCTGTTGAAACGCCGCCTTGACCGCCTCTTGCGAGGCGAAGATGCGTGCCGGCGCCTCTATCACATGCCGATCGGGGGCGACGGCGGATATCTTGATCACGCCGGAGCCAAGATTGCCCTGCAAGAGTTTCAGGCCGCCGGTCGGCTGAAAGGGGTCCGTCGCCGGGCGGAGGATCTTGTCATTCAACGTGACGGTCGGGCCGGGGCGCTCTTGCAGGCTGCCATCCTCGGCCAGAAGCGGTTCACGGCTGTAGCGCGCCAGCCCGTCACCGGCGATGGTGCTGACATCCTCGTGCAAAAGCCCCGCCGCGATCAATTCAGCGATGACAAAGCCAAGCCCGCCCGCGGCATGAAAATGGTTCACATCAGCGAGACCATTGGGGTAGATCTTGGCCATTAGCGGCACCACGGCGGCAATATCGGCAAAATCCTCTTGCGTCAGAAGAACGCCGGCGGCGCGGGCCATGGCGGGCAGATGTAGCACCAGATTGGTGGAACCACCCGTCGCCATCAGCCCGACGATCCCGTTGACAAAGGCCTTTTCACTAAGCACCCGCCCGACGGGACGAAAATCATCGCCAAGCGCGGTTATGGCCAGCGCCTGCCGGACGGCAGCATCGGTCAGGGCGGCGCGCAACGGCGTGCCGGGGTTCACAAAGCTCGACCCCGGCAGTTGCAGCCCCATGAACTCCATCAGCATCTGGTTGCTGTTGGCGGTACCGTAAAAGGTGCAGGTGCCCGGCCCGTGGTAGGAGGCCATCTCGGCCCGCATCAGCGCATCCCTGTCCACCTGACCGGAGGCAAAGGCCTGACGAACCTTGGATTTTTCGTCATTAGCCAGACCCGAAACCATAGGTCCCGCCGGAACAAAGACCGCAGGCAAATGACCAAAGGTCGCGGCGGCCATCACCAGCCCCGGCACGATCTTGTCGCAAACGCCTAGGTAAAGGGCCGCATCAAAACAATTGTGGCTAAGGGCCACACCCGCCGCAAGGGCGATGACATCGCGCGAGAAAAGCGACAGTTCCATCCCGGCGCGGCCTTGCGTGACCCCGTCGCACATGGCCGGAACCCCGCCCGCCACCTGCGCCGTCGCACCAAGGCGACGCGCGGCGGCGCGGATCGCCTCGGGATAATCTTCATAGGGTTTGTGGGCCGACAGCATGTCGTTGTAGGCGGTGACAATGCCAAGATTTGCTGCGCGCCCGGCGGCCAGATCGCCCTTGTCCGCCCCCATCGCCGCAAAGGCATGAGCCTGATTGCCGCAGCTCAGATGCGCGCGCGCCGGGCCCTCCTGATGCGCCTGATCCAGCCGCGCCAGATAAGGGCCGCGCGTCGCTGCCGATCGCGCGATGATCCTTGCGGTCACCTTTTCGATCATCGGGTGAAGCGGCATCGCATATCCTTTGTGGCCTCTCGGCGGCGGTGATCAGTTTGGGGTCGGACCACCCATACTGGTTAGCGCTAACTGGCGCAATGGCTTCCGCACCTGCCATGCCTGATCGAAAGGGTGCAAGCCGCGGCGCCTGTGCCAGAGGCCCTTTCCGGCGGGCCCGATAGCGATTAGAGCAGGGTGGCAAAGAAGGATGCCACCATGACCGACGCCGCCCCCGACGCCGCCCCCACCGACACCAACCTGCCCACCGTCCGCCTGCGCCCCAAGGGCGAAGCCCGCGCTATTCGTCACGGCTTTCCCTGGGTCTTCGCGGACGAATTGGTGACAGACCGGCGCACCATGGCGCTGACCCCCGGCGCATTGGCACGGCTGGAAGACAGTGAGCGGCGCCCGCTTGGGCTGGTCACGGTCAACCCGCGCTCCAAGATCATCGCCCGCGTGCTGGACCGCGATGCCGAGGCGCAGCTTGACAAGGTTTGGCTCATAGCCCGGCTGGCCCGGGCGCTGGCGCTGCGCGAACGACTTTATGAGGCGCCCTTTTATCGTCTTGTCCATGCAGAGGCCGACGGCCTGCCGGGTGTCATCATCGACCGTTTCGGCGATCTGGCGGTCATCCAGCCCAACGCCGCATGGGCCGAAACCCACATCGACCTTCTGACCGAGGCTCTCGTCGCCACGACCGGGGTCGCGACGGTGGTCAAGAATGGAACAGGCCGTTCGCGCGCCCTTGAAGGGTTGGAGGAGGAGACGGCGGTTCTTTTGGGCGCAGTTACCGGCCCGGTCGCGGTGCCGATGAACGGGGCGACCTATCTGGCCGATGTGATGGGCGGGCAAAAGACCGGCCTGTTCCTTGACCAAAGGGACAATCACGCCTTTGCCCAACGGCTGGCGCGCGGGGCGCGGGTGTTGGATGTCTTTTCTCATGTGGGTGGCTTTGCGCTCGCTGCCCTTGCCGGGGGCGCTGTTTCAACTCTTGCCGTCGATTCCTCTGCCGCCGCCCTGTCGCTGGCGGCCGAAGGGGCGGACCGGTCGGGGTTTGGCGCGCGCTTCACCAGCCGCCAGGGCGACGCTTTCGCGCAGTTGGAGGCGCTGGCGGCCGAGGGGGCCGAATTCGATCTGGTGATCTGCGACCCGCCGGCCTTTGCCCCCTCTAAACAGGCGCTGCCGGCGGGCCTGCGCGCCTATGAAAGGGTGGCGCGGCTGGCTGCGCCGCTGGTGGCCCCAGGCGGTTATCTGGCC
>JBARVM010000120.1:0-3550 GCA_049646265.1 Paracoccaceae bacterium | reverse complement strand
CTGGCCCGGTCACGCGTGACGGCGCAAAGCTCCTGCCCGGCAAAGCCGCAATAAAGTTGCAGCTCGGCCCCCGTTGCCTCGGCCCGCCGGAGGCGGGCAGGGATGCCCGCGCCGCTGCTGGATGGGACAAGATGTTCGGGCCGGATACCATAGATCACCTTTTGCCCGGAGGTCAGTTCCCGACCGGGCGGTAAGGGCAGGGGCTGGCCCTGCCAGTCGATCTGCTGCGCGCCCGGCCTGCCGGTCACCGTACCTTCGATCAGGTTCATGCCAGGTGCGCCAAGGAAACCCGCCACGAAAAGGTTGGCGGGCCTGTCATATAGCTCGAGCGGCGGGCCGGACTGAACGATCTGCCCATCCTGCATGACGACCAAAAGATCGGCCATTGTCATCGCCTCTGTCTGGTCATGGGTGACATAAAGCGTTGTCGTGCCAAGTCTTTGGTGCAGCGCGGTGATTTCCCCCCGCATCCGCAGGCGCAAGCTGGCGTCAAGGTTTGAAAGCGGCTCGTCAAACAGGAAAAGTTCGGGATCACGGACAATCGCGCGCCCCATGGCCACACGCTGGCGCTGCCCGCCGGAAAGCTCGCAGGGATAGCGGTCGAGATAGGGTTCGAGCGAGAGGATAGCCGCCGCCCGGTTTACCCGTTCGGCGATCCTTGCCTTGGCGGTCTTTCGCGCGGCCAGCGAAAAGCCCATGTTCTTACGCACCGTCATATGGGGGTAAAGCGCGTAATTCTGAAAGACCATCGCGATATTGCGGTCCTTTGCGGGCATGTCATTTACCCGCTGGCCGCCGATCTTCACCGAACCGGCGCTGATCGGCTCCAGCCCCGCGATCATCCGCAAAAGCGTGGTCTTGCCGCAGCCCGACGGGCCAAGAACCACAACGAACTTGCCATCGGGAATATCAAGGTTCAGCCCCCGCAAGATTTGCTGATTGCCATGGCTCTTGACCAGATTGCTGACTGTCAGGGCTGCCATGGGGGTGAGGCCTTATTTTTTACACGCACAGATTGAATGAACAGCTGCGACTGTCAATATGCCCCAGCCGCGCCGTGTAAAACCGCTACCCTACCTTCGAGAATATCGAATAGTTTTTGTAAAGGGTCGCAACTTGTGGGATAGCTGGGGCCTGTCCTTTGGGGGTACGGCATGCAAAGGTCTGATCTCAGCCTGAAATGGCTGGAAGTATTTCAGATGACCGCAAAGCTCGGGTCGGTTCAGGCGGTTGCCAAGGAAACCGGCCTGTCGATCAGCACCGTCTCGCATCATCTGCGCAATCTTGAAGATCAGATGGATGTCGCACTTCTCGATCATTCGCGGCGGCCCATGTCCTTGACCCCGGCCGGGGCGGTGTTCCTGAAACGCGTGGACGAGGCTTTGAAGCTGATCGGCAAGGCGCGGGCCGAGGTGACCCTGGGCACAATGTCAGAGGCGCGCTATCTCCGCCTCGGGCTGATCGAGGATTTTGACAGCGATATCGGCCCCGAACTGGCGGTGTTTCTGGCTGCTGGCATGCCCAAATGCGATTTTGCCCATTTCACCCGCTTCAGCCGCGATATTCTGGACATGCTGCTGCGCAAGAAGCTGGATATCGGTATTGCCAGCCGTGCAGGCGACATCGCGGGCGATCTGCGCGAATTTCCCATGCTGCGCGACCCGTTCTTGCTGGCCCTGCCTGCCAACAGCGCGCTTGATCCGCAGGAGGTTCTGGCGGGCCGCTCACCCTTGCCATTTCTACGTTTCGACCGCGATCAGCAGATCAACAGCCTGATCGAGGCGCAGTTGCGGCGGCTGAAGATCACCTTGCCCAACCGGTTCGAGATTGAAAGCAATCAGACGATGATGGCGATGATCGCGGCTGGTTCCGGCTGGGCGGTAACCACGCCGACCTGTTATTTCCGCGCCCGGCGTTTTCACGGGGCGGTGCGGCTGCATCCTTTCCCGACCAAGGGTTTTGCGCGCTATATTTCGCTGTTCGCCCTGTCCGATTGCGCGGAAGAGGTCGTGCAAACCATCAACGCCACCTTGCGCAACCTTATCGACACGCGGCTGGTATCCCCCGCGCATGAGGCCATGCCTTGGCTGAAGGAAAGCTTTTACCTTCTGTCGCCGGACGCGCCGAAGTGACTGGGTTCAAAGGATATTGAAACGGTCGCGGATTGCCTCGTCTTGCGCACCCGACAGATAAGCGGGGTGGTGGTCAGCTAGGATGGCGCGCACCCGTTCGCGCGCCACCGTCCAGGCATCCTTGGCGCCACTTTCCGCCCATGTGCGCGGCTCTGTCCGGCTAGCAAGCGAGGGGTAGAAATAATCCCGTTCCATCGCCGCAATGGTATGGGCACCGCCAAGGAAGTGACCGGGGCCAAGAACCGCCTCGCAGATCGCTTCGAAACCGAGGTTCTCTTCGCTCACCTCGATACCGCGCAGGGTGCGGTAGGTATTGGAATGCATTTCGTCATCAAGAACGAAGGCCTCGAAACTCGCACCTAGAAGCGACGCGGTCATGCCAGAGCTTTCGTAGATGAGATTACCGCCCGCAAGCGCTGCGGCCAGCGATGTCAGGCCCTTTTCCGCGCCATATTGCGCGTCGATCGCCTTGGCGTCGGTCATCGAACAGGCGACGCCCGACGGCAGGCCAAGCCAGTTCGACAATTGCGCCGAGGCGGCATTCAACAGGGCACTTTCGCCGCTGCCACCGGAAAAGGCGCCGGTGCGAAGATCGATGACCAGCGGCCAGTTGGAAAAGATCATCGGATGGCCGGGCTTGATGACATTGACCATCACCAGACTGGCAAGGGTTTCGGCCAGTGATTGTGCCAGAAAGCCCGACATGGTTGCCGGCGCGGTCGCCCCGGCCTGAGCGGCGGTGATGCAAGAGATCGGAATATTATGGCGGATACATTCGTAAACCACATCCACCGCATCCTCGCCAAAGCGCATGGGCGAAATGACGGGGCTGATATGCGCCTTCATGAAGGGGCGTTTTGAAAATGCCCCGTCGCCGCCCGCGACGATATCGAGAAGCCCGACAATCGGGGCGACATGTTCGGCAAGGGTAAAGGCGGTGCCGGTCGGTTTGGTGGTATTGCGTACCAGCGCATAGGCGGTGTTGACGTCCAGATCGAAATTGTCGGGCACATCTGTTGCGATGCAACAGCGGGTGAACCAGCTGACATTGGCCAACCGGTCCTGCAACCGGGTGAAATCATGCAGATCGGCAAGGGTCGAGGGGCGGTAAAGCCCGCTTTGCATGTCAAGCGTCTGAACCGCTGCGCCGCCGGTGCCGAAATAGACCCGGTTGCCACCCACCTCGATCGAGCGATCCTCGTCCCGCCCATGAAAGACAAAGGTCTTGGCCGCCCGCGCGATCGTGTCTTCGACGAGGGGTCGGGGGAAGAGGATCCGCCCGGCGCCATTATCGGACGCACCTGCGGCCAAGAGATCCTGGCGGAGCCGCGCTGGGGTTTCGGCCAGACCAAGTTCGGACAGGAGCCGCAGCGCCACGTCGAAGATGTTGTGCAGGTCAGCCTCTGACAGGGGCTTGT
>JBARVM010000119.1:0-1898 GCA_049646265.1 Paracoccaceae bacterium | reverse complement strand
CGCGGGTGATCGTCGACGAAATCCACGCGCTGGCCGAAAGCAAGCGCGGCGATCAACTGATGCTCAGCCTCGCGCGGCTGCAACGCCTGCGACCTGGCCTGCGCCGGGTCGGTCTTTCGGCGACGGTGGAGGACCCAGCGGCAATTGCCCGCTTTCTGGCCCCCGCCGATGCCCCCTGCCCGATCATCGCGGCAGATCCCGGCCCCGACCCAGATATCGCCATGCTGGATATTTCCGACTGCCCGCCCCCCTGGTCTGGCGGCGGCGGGCGCTACGCCATTCCGGCGATCTTGGAGGAGGTACAGCGCCACAAGACCACGCTGATCTTTCACAATACCCGCGCGCAGGCCGAACTTTTCTTTCGCGACCTCTGGTTGGCGAACGAAACTGGCCTACCCATTGCCATTCACCACGGTTCCCTCGCGCGGGAGGCCCGCGAAAAGGTCGAGGCGGCGATGGCCAGCGGCGCCCTGCGCGCCATTGTCTGTACAGGTTCACTCGATCTTGGCATCGACTGGGGCGATGTCGATCTGGTCATTCAGGTCGGCGCGCCGAAGAATGTCAAACGGCTGGTGCAGAGGATCGGCCGTGCCAACCACCGCTATAACGCGCCATCGAAGGCATTGCTGGTTCCGGCCAACCGTTGGGAAGTGTTGGAATGCGCCGCGGCCCTTGCCGCCGTGCGCGCCCGCGATCTTGACGGAACGCCGCGCGGTGCCGGGCCGCGCGATGTCCTTTGCCAGCATATCATGATTGCCGCCTGTGCCGGACCCTTCGCCGCCGACGATCTTTACCGCGAAATGGCCGCCGCCGGGCCCTATGCCGATCTAGACCGCAGCGCTTTTGACGCCTGTCTCGATTTTTGCGCCACCGGCGGCTACGCCCTGCGCGCCTATGACAAATGGCAGCGCCTGGTGGAAAAGGCTGGCCTGTGGTCCTTGCGCGATCCCCGCGCGGCACAGCTGATTCGCATGAATATCGGCACCATCACCGACAGCGAAAAGCTGAAGGTCCGTCTGAAATCGCGGCTGGGCGGCGCCGCACTTGGCGAGGTGGAAGAGGCCTTTGCCGCGAGCCTCCTGCCCGGCGACACATTCCTGATTGGCGGCGAGGTGGTGCGCTACGAGAACCTGCGCGAACTGACGGTGGAGGTCAGCCGCACCGCAAGCCGCACCCCAAGGATCGCGGTCTTTTCCGGCTCCAAATTCTCCACCTCGACAGAGCTTTGCGCGCGCATGCTGGCGATCATGGCCGATGCCGAAATGCCGGACGGCGCGCCCCTTCCCACCCATACAAGGGCCTGGCTGGCCGAGCAGCGCCGCCAGTCACGCCTGCCGGTTGCCGGTCGGCTCCTGATCGAAAGCTTCCCCGCCAGCCGCCTCGGCGACGGCTATGAACATCTGTGCATCTATGGCTTCGCCGGGCGCAATGCCCAACAGACATTGGGTCTGTTGCTGACCAAACGGATGGAGGAGATGGGACTGCATCCTTTGGGTTTCGTCGCCAGCGACTATGCGACGCTGATCTGGGGGCTTGATCCGGTCACAGACGCGACGCCGCTTTTCGATATTGCGGCCCTCCGTGCGGGGTTGGAGGCCTGGTTGGCGGACAGTGCGGTGATGAAGCGGACCTTTCGCAACGTCGCAGAGGTGGCCGGGCTGATCACCCGAAACCATCCCGGCAGTCGCAGTTCCGGCCGTCAGGCGACCTTTTCGACCGATATTCTTTACGATACCTTGCGCCGCTACGATCCGGACCATCTGATGCTGCAACTGACCCGCGAAGAAGCGCTGCGCGGTCTGGTGGATTTCGCGAGGATTGAATCGATGCTGGCGGCAACCGGCCCCCGGATCGATCTGCTGCGGCTTGGTGGCATCACCCCTTTCGCCGCCCCGCTG
>JBARVM010000118.1:0-1919 GCA_049646265.1 Paracoccaceae bacterium | reverse complement strand
GGCCGAGTTGCCGAATGGGTGGCAGCCGGGCTCTTGATGCTGAAGGGATACAGGATTTTGGCGCGCCGGGTTAGGACGCCATACGGCGAACTTGATCTGATCGCGGTGCGCGGTAACCGGCTCGCCTTTGTCGAAGTCAAATACAGGCGGGTGCTCGACGAGGCGGAAACCGCAGTTTCTGGCGAACAGGCCTCGAGAATAGCCGACGCTGCTGAAAAATGGGCGTGGGATCACCCGGCCTACCGCGATCACCGGTTCGGGCTGGACGCCGTTTACCTGGCTCCTTGGCGTATGCCGCGACATCTGATCGATAGCCTGCAACCATTATAAACCAGAACTTTGCGCCAGGAGGCCTTGCGGGATCGGACTTTTCATGATCACCCTTGTCAGTGTGGGCTTGGCGATTTAATCGGATAGCGACACCTGACGCCTGATCCTGGAGAAACCAAGATGCCGCTCAAAATTGCCTGCCAGATGGACCCTATCGGCGGAATCGACGTTGCCGGCGATTCGACACTCGCCATGCTTCTGGCTGCACAGGACCGCGGGCACGACATCTTCTATTACACGCCCCAGAACCTAAGCCTGCGTGATGGCCGACTGCTTGCGCGCGGCGCCAGCCTAACGGTGCGCGATGAGCCCGGCAATCATTTCGACCTGTCCAACCACCGTGTCGTCGATCTTGGCGATTGCGATGTCGTGCTGCTGCGTCAGGATCCACCATTTGACATGGGATACATCACGACGACCCATTTGTTGGAGCGCATCCACCCTAAGACACTGGTCGTCAACGATCCCCACCACGTGCGCAACGCGCCGGAAAAGATCTTTGTGCTCGATTTCGCCGATCTGATGCCGCCGACGCTGGTCACGCGCACGCTCGACGACGTCAAGGCGTTCCGAGAGGAATATAAGGACATCATCATCAAACCGCTCTATGGCAACGGTGGTGCAGCCGTGTTCAGGCTGCAGCCAGGCGACAGTAACGCGGCATCGCTTGTCGAACTGTTCCAGCAAGGTTGGCGTGAGCCGTTCATGGTCCAACAATATCGCCCTGAAGTCCGCGCCGGCGACAAACGGATTATTCTTGTCGACGGTGAAGTTGCCGGCATCATCAACCGCGTGCCAGCACCTGACGAAGCGCGCTCGAACATGCATGTCGGCGGGCGTGCCGAGCCAGTCGAGCTGACCGAACGGGATCTTGAAATCTGCGCTCGCCTGGGCCCCGAACTGAGACGGCGCGGCCTGATCTTTACGGGAATCGACGTCATCGGCCCTTATCTCACCGAAATAAACGTCACCTCGCCAACCGGCATTCGCGAGGTAAAGAAATTCGGCGGCGCAGATATCGCCGTGAAGCTGTGGGAATGCATAGAAGCGAAGCGGAACTAAAGGCTGCGCGAAACAGACCGGCTCCGACCTGACGATACGACTACCACGGCCAAAGACGGCTCAACCATGTGCCGCCTGCAACACGTCTGGCAAAGCGCTGTTCAGCATAGGTACTGCCGTCGAGCGGCGCAGGCTGCAGAAATTCGACCCGCACCCTGGCCGTACCGTTACGGCGCATGTCAAGCAGTTCAGCCGCACGTTTTGACAGATCTATGATACGCCCTCTTACGAAAGGCCCGCGATCGTTGACACGCACAATTAGCTGACGCCGGTTTTCCAGGTTGGTGACCTTAACCAATGAAGGCAATGGCAACGTCCGGTGAGCCGCGGTGAGCCGGTTCATGTCGTAAACCTCGCCGTTGGCTGTGTTGCGACCATGCAATCCCGGACCATACCATGATGCAATGCCGACTTCTTCGTAATCGGGATCGACACGTGGCACAAATCGCTGGCCGTTGACGCGGTAGGGTGATCCGATCTTGTAGCTGCCACCTCGATAGGATGCGGCTTCCGAACCACCGACTATC
>JBARVM010000117.1:0-10412 GCA_049646265.1 Paracoccaceae bacterium | reverse complement strand
CCGCCCGGGGTGATCTACCAAAAACGGGATATATACAACTAAACCCAACTTTTCTACACTTTTCTTAATTCAGGGGGTAGTCACCAAAATGCCAAAAGAACACGGGAAATGATCTCTGGGGGATATGACAGGGCCACTGACCCAGTCGGCAGAAAGGTGATTGCCGAGCTTCGGGACGTGTCCAAACGGTTCGGCGAGGTGGTCGCGGCCCGCGATCTGAACCTGTCGATCGGCGAGGGTGAATTCCTGTCCTTTCTCGGCCCGTCAGGCTGCGGCAAGACCACGGCCCTGCGGATGCTGGCGGGCTTTGAGAGCCCGACCACCGGCGAGGTTCTTCTGGATGGCGAGGTGGTGAACGAGCTGGAAGCGCATCACCGCCCGGTCAATATGGTGTTCCAGCATTACGCGCTTTTCCCGCATATGACCGTGGCCGAGAATATTGGCTATGGGTTACGTCAGCGCCGGCCGCGTCTGGCAAAAGAGGTTATTGCCGAAAAGGTCGGCAAGGCCCTCGAAATCGTTCGTCTGCATGATTTCGAGGATCGGCGCATCTGGGAAATGTCGGGCGGCCAGCAACAGCGCGTGGCCCTGGCCCGCGCCATCGTCAATGAGCCGAAGCTTTTGCTTCTGGACGAACCGATGGCTGCGCTGGACCGCAAGCTGCGCAAGGAAATGCAGATCGAGCTGCAGAACCTGCAGCGCAAGCTGGGTATCACCTTCGTACTGGTCACCCATGATCAGGAAGAGGCTCTGTCGATGAGCGACCGCATCTGCGTGATGCGCGATGGCAGGATCGTTCAGGTGGGCAGCCCGCAGGAACTTTATGACCGGCCCAACTCCCGCTATGTCGCGAATTTTGTCGGCACATCAAACTTCTTTGACGGGCGGGTTGCGGGGCAGGATGGCGATGTGGCCTCTGTCACGCTGAAGGACGGGCGTACCATTCAGGGCAAGGCGGTGGGCCAGTTCGCGGCGGGTCAAGAAGTGTGCGTCAGCGTCCGCCCCGAACAAATGCAGATCGGGCGTTCGGGCGATGGCCTGGGCGTCACCGTGCTCAACCGGATATTTCTGGGCGAGCACACTGAATACCTTGTGCAAAGCAAGGAGCTTGGCGAATTTCTGGTCCTGACGCCAAGACAATTGGAACTGAACGATGGACCGTTCAGCGCCGGCGACAGCCTGTCTGTAACCTGGGATGCCGGTTCAGCGCTGATTTTGGATCAAGCCTAAGAAGATCCGCAGCAATAGGGAGAAGAAAATGACCAAATCCAATGACTATATCTCCAAGCAGAAATTCATGGAGGAGTTCCGCCGCTATCAAAAAGGTTCAGTTACGCGGCGGCATTTTCTCAATGTCACCGGGCTTGGCGCGGCTTCGGCCGTCATGGGCATGGCGGTGCCGGGCCTGCGCCCACGCCCGGCATTTGCCGCTGGCGATATTGGCGACCGGGTGATCCTGGCGACCTGGCCCAACTATCACGACCCTGCCAATTTCGATGCTTTCACCGAGGCGACGGGCGCCAATGTGCAGGTGAATGTCTTTGGATCGAATGAAGAGATGCTGGCCAAGTTGCAGGCTGGCGGCAGCGGCTGGGACGTTTATGTGCCGACCAACTACACGATCACCACCTATGTCGCGGAAGGGTTGATCGAACCGTTGGATACGGCACGGCTGACCAATTACGACCCGGCCGCCTATGACCCGCGCTATGCCGAGGCCGGATCGGTTGACGGTGTGCTATATGCCGTACCGAAGAACTGGGGCACCACTGGTTATGCGGTGAATACAAGCCACACCGACGGGGTTGCAATGACCTCTTGGAAGCAGTTCTGGGACATGACCATGGACAGTTTCTCGGGCCGGACCATGGTGCATGACTATCAGCTCACCACCATCGGCAATGCGTTGAAATACTTTGGCTATTCCTTCAACTCGGTGGCCGAGGATGAGTTGGCGCAGGCCGAAAAGCTGCTCATCGACGCCAAGCCGCATCTCTTTGCCATTTCGTCGGACTATCAGCCCTCCATGCGCAATGGCGATGCCTGGATGACCATGTGCTGGACCGGCGACGGCAAGCAGCTGAACACCGACATCCCCGAAATCGCATATGTTCTTGGCGTCGAGGGCGGCGAATTGTGGAGCGACTATTACGCCATCCCCAAGGGCGCCCCGCATATGGACGCGGCCTATGCGCTGATCAACTTCCTGCTTGATCCGGAAGTGAATGCAAAGGAAGTGCTGGCCCATGGTTATCCGTCGGCGGATGCCCATACCAATGCGCTTTTGCCGGAATCGCTCTTGAACGATCCGATCCTTTATCCTGCGGCGGACCTGCTGAATGCGCTTGAGTTTGGCGCGGCCGTCACTCTGACCGATCCGAACCGCGCCGAGTTGATGGCGCGTTTCAAGTCGGCCTGAAGCCGGGAAAGGCAAGACAGGAATGACCTCGCGCACCCGCACATGGCTGTTGCTGGCACCCGCCGGCATCTGGTTTCTGGTGATGCTGCTTGTGCCGCTGGCCGTCGTTCTTGTCTTCAGCTTCGGAGAGCGGGCGCCCGCCGGTGGCGTGGTGCCCGCATTTTCCTTTGAGCAGTATGCAAACCTGCCAGCGCGCTGGACCGCTTTCAGGAATACGCTGACGCTGGCTCCGATCGGCACGCTGGCCTCTCTGATCATCGCCTATCCTCTGGCCTATTTTCTGGCCGTCAAAGTCGATGCAAAATGGAAGACCATTCTGCTTGTGCTGGTGATCGTACCATTCTGGACCTCGATCCTGATCCGCAGTTATGCCTGGATCTTCCTTTTGGGTGGGCGCGGATTGCCTGCACTGCTGGAGTGGGTCGGCTTTGACGCTATCCGGCTGATCAACACACCTTTCGCGGTGCTGACGGGTATCATCTACGGCTATCTACCGCTGATGGTCTTTCCGATCTATGTCAGCCTTGACCGGCTCGACAAGCGCCTGTTGGAGGCGTCTTCCGATCTGGGTGCCACGCGTTGGAACACCTTTCGGCAGATCACGCTGCCGCTGTCGATACCCGGCATCGCGACCGGTTGCATGCTGGTCTTCATCCTGCTGATGGGGGAGTTTCTGATCCCCGCGCTTCTGGGGGGCGGCAAGGTCTTCTTTGTCGGCAATGCGCTGGTCGATCTCTTCCTGCAATCGCGCAACTGGGCCTATGGGTCTGCGGTAGCGGTGACGCTTGTCATCGTCATGCTGACCACCGTCACGATCTATATGCGTCTTATCAACCGTCTTGGCGCCAGCCGCGAAGACGTATCGATCATGTGAGGGGCGCGGGATGAGACTTTATGCAATCGGCGTATACCTCTTTCTCTATATCCCGATCGGGGTGATCGCGCTTTTCAGCTTCAATGCCGGGCGCAACGCCAGCCAACTGCAGGGACTTTCGACGAAATGGTACGGTATCGCGCTGTCCAACCCGTTCGTGATGGATGCGCTGAAAACCAGCCTGATCGTGGCATTTGCCTCGGCACTTCTGGCCAGCCTTTTTGGCACCATGGCAGCCATCGCGCTTCAGGGCATGAAAGGCCCCTTGCGCACGTTTTTCGATCTTTTGATCTATGTGGCGGTGATGATCCCCGGCATCGTCATCGGCATAGCCACGCTGATCGGGCTGGTCACCGTGTTCGATCAGTTGAACCCGCTTTTGGCCGAGATATGGCCAGAGGGGCGGACGGCGCCCCGGTTCAGTATGGGGCTCGGCTCTCTGATCGCGGCGCATAGCATGTTCCTGATGGCGCTGGTCATCATCATCGTGCGGGCGCGGCTGGCCGGCATGGACCGGGCGCTGATAGAGGCATCCTCCGACCTTTACGCAAGCCCGCTTGGCACCTTCCGGCAGGTCACGCTGCCGATGATCCTGCCGGCCATTCTGGCGGGGTTCCTGCTTAGCTTCACCTTCAGCTTTGACGATTTCATCATCGCCTTTTTCGTGGCGGGTTCGGAAACTACCCTACCCATCTATGTCTTTTCGTCGATCCGGCGCGGCGTGACGCCAGAGATCAACGCGATCGGCACCATGGTTCTGGCCATCTCTTTGATCATGCTGATCACCGCGCAGATCCTGTTGCGCCGCGGCCAAAGGAAGGCGAAATGACAGGCTCAACCCCGGCCAGCGACCAGCATCTGCAACCGATCCTTGACGGCAAGGTCGCGCTGGTGACCGGGGCGGGTTCCGGCATAGGGCGGGCCGGGGCGCTGGCCATGGCACGCCATGGCGCGCAGGTTGTCGTTACCGATCTGGATGCAGAGGCCGCAGATGCGGTGACCGCCCTTTTGCGGGCAGAGGGATTTCTGGCCATACCGCGCCGGTTGGACGTTACCGATGATCAGGCGGTCAGGGCGTGCATCGATGGTGCTGTCGCCGAATTTGGCAGGCTCGATATTCTGCATTCCCACGCGGGTCATCAGGTCGAGGGCAATCTGGAACAGGTGTCGGTCGAAGGGATGGATCTGTCCTGGCAGATGAATGTGCGGGCGCATTTCATCGCGGCCCGGGCCGTCGTGGGCCATATGCGGGCGCAGGGCGGCGGCAGTATCATCATCGCCTCCTCCAACTCCGGTGTACAGTTTGATCGGGAGATGATCGCCTATGCGACGACCAAACATGCCGCCGTTGCGATGACCCGGCAGATGGCGGCGGATTATGCGCGTTACAATATCCGTTGTAACGCGCTTTGCCCCGGTTTCATCGACACCCCCTTCAACGCCGGTTTTGAAAAGCAGATGGGCGGGCGGAGCGCGCTGGAAGGCTATATTGCCCGCAATATTCCGATGGGCCGCTGGGGGACAACGGACGAGATTGCCGGGGCGATCCTGTTTCTGGCCTCGGACATGTCGTCCTTCATGACAGGGCACGCGCTGGTTATCGACGGCGGTGAAAGTATCTGAGACCCTGGCAGGCGCGGATCAGGCGGCCGTCGCCGCCGTCAACACAGTCGCGGCAAGCGGCGAGAGGCGCCGCACCGGGCCCGGATCGTCGATCTGCAGGCCACGGCCGGGAAAATCGGCACGAAAGCGCAGGCACAGGCCCGCCAGATCGGTGCCGATTTCATCGGCGCGCATCAGGGGGCGTTCCTCTGGCCAAGCGCAGACCCAAAGCACCTCCTGCCCCGGTGGCCAGCCCTCCTCTGGCCCGCCTTTCAGCCGCATCACGAACCCTTCGGCCCGCAAGCGCCCCTGCAGATCGGGCCAGTCGCGCGCCAGCGCCAGACAGCTGCTGATCCTTTCCACCTCATCCTCGGGCCCAATGGCCCGGCGGCGCAGGGATTCTGCCAGCATGGCGCGCAGGAAGTCGGTGGGGGAACAGTTGGCAGCCAAAGCTGCCCGCCCCAGCGCCAAGAGCAGGTCTTCGGCCAATTCCACGGTTACGAGCTTTGTCCTTGCCATAAGGGCAGGTTGGCCGATTCTGGTTAACAGCCGCTTTCCAGCACCTGTGTCAGATCTGCACGAAAGCGCCGCTGGCTGCGTCGAACTGCGAAAGCCCGCCCGCACCAATATCGTTCCATAGCCCGTGCAGCGACAATTCACCCGCCTCGACCGCCGCGCGGACAAAGGGGAAGGTCATCAGATTTTCCAGACTGACCAGCACCGCCTGCTGCTCAAGCGCGGTAACGCGGCTGTCAATATCTTCTATATGCTTAATCCGGTCATAGCCGGGGCGCAGGATATCCATCCAGCGGCCAACATAGCTTGACTTCTGTTCCAGTTCCGGGGCCGCGCCACTGCACATATCGTGACAGCCCCGCGCCCCGCCGCAGCCCGAATGGCCAAGCACGACAAGATGCGCGACTTTCAGCGCCGTAACGCCAAATTCTACCGCCGCCGACGTGCCGTGATGTTCGCCGTCCGGGTTATGCGGCGGCACAAGATTGGCAATATTCCGGTGAATGAAGAATTCGCCCTGATCGGCTCCGAAGATCGAGGTGACATGCACCCGCGAATCGCAACAGGAAATCACCATGGCACGCGGATGTTGGCCGGATTGGGCCAGCCGTTTGTACCAGGCCTGATTCTCGACCCAGGTGGTGGCTTTCCAGCCGTGATAACGTTGTACGAGATAAGAGGGCAGTGGTTTGGCTAGTTCCATTGTCATTGTCCCCGATAGGCAGCACCTTTCTTTTTCACAAGGCGCAACTAGATGCAATTCGAGAAGTTATTGCAGGCCCTATCAACCTTTTCTTGATCCTGACAGGCGAAATTTCCCTCGGTTCGTGTCGGAACGAGGGAGGATCGGGTGCCACAACTTGCGATCTTGCGTCATGATGAAGGGGTTCGGCTCAATTCGGATGCCATTATGGCGCTCTTCGCGGAACTGGGCGAGGCAGCGGCGGAAAAGGTCATCTTTCGCGCGGCGGATGAATTGGCCGCCCGGCTGGCTGAACTGCTGCGTTTCGCCGACAAGAATCAGTCGGAGGCCATGGTGCGAAGCGCCCGGCTTTTGGCCAAGGTCGCCGAACAGCTGGGCATGACCATTCTGGCCGAAGTCGCCTATGATGTCGTCACCTCGACAGAGGCGGGCGATACACCGGCGCAGGCGGCAACCATTGCCCGGCTGGTACGGATTGGTGACCGTTCCCTTTCGGCGATCTGGGAATTGCGGGGGCAAGGCGCTTGATATCCGCCCGGCGCGATTGCGGGGGCTTGCGGGCCTCTGCCTATGGCTTAGTGTGGGTGTGACAGCAGCCACAGGATGCCTTTTTCGCCATGCCCGCCTTTTCAGACAGTTCCGCCGCCTCCCTTCCGATTTTCCTGGTTGATCCGGCCGGGCTAGACGCATTCATCACCAGTCGGACCGAGGCAGAGCAATCCTGGCTGCGCCTGTCACAGTTCGAGGGGCGCTCAGGCCAGCTTTGCCTATTGCCAGCCGCCAAGGGTGGCATTGCCGGTGCCGCCTTTGGGCTTGGCGCCGCCGCGACCCGCAACCGTGGCCGGTTTCAGATTGCCGGGGCCGCCGCGACCTTGCCGGAGGGCGACTGGCATATTGAAAGCCCCCTTTCCCCGGCAGAGGCGGAAGAGGCAGCGCTCGGCTGGCTTTTGGCCGCCTACCGGTTTGACCGTTACAAGAAGGCCAGCCCGCAAAAGGCCCGGCTGAAGCTGCCGAAGGGCGCCGATGGTGCCCGGCTTCTGGCTATGGCAGAGGGCGAGTATCTGACCCGCGACCTGATCAACACGCCCGCCTCCGACATGGGTCCGGCAGAGTTGGAAGAGGCGGCGGCACGGCTGGCCAGCCAGCATGGCGCCAGCTTGCGTACCGTCCGGGGCGACGATCTGATTGCCGAGGGGTTCCCGATGATCCACGCCGTTGGTCGCGCCTCGGCCCGGACGCCACGGCTTTTGGACATGCGTTGGGGCAAGGCGGGGCCAAGGTTGACGCTGGTCGGCAAAGGCGTGTGTTTCGACACGGGCGGGTTGGATCTGAAGCCAAGCGCAGGTATGCTTTTGATGAAAAAGGATATGGGCGGTGCGGCAACCGTGCTTGGCCTTGCTCATATGATCATGGCGCTGGGGCTTGACCTGCGCCTGCGGGTGCTGATCCCCGCGGTTGAAAATGCGGTTGCCGGCGATGCCATGCGGCCAAAGGATATTCTGACCAGCCGCAAGGGCCTGACGGTCGAGATCAATAATACCGACGCAGAGGGTCGTCTGGTGCTGGCTGATGCCTTGGCGCTGGCGGACGAGGAAAAGCCAGAGATGATCATCTCCATGGCGACCCTGACCGGTGCGGCGCGCGTGGCGGTGGGTCCGGATCTCGCGCCCTTTTACAGTAATGACGAGGCGATTGCCGCAGCCCTTGCCAGCCACGGCAGCAGCGCCGCCGATCCGGTCTGGCGCATGCCGCTGTGGCCTGGCTATGAAAGCGTGATCGAACCGGATATCGCCGATCTCGACAATGCGCCGGGCTTTGGTTTTGCCGGGTCGATCACTGCCGCGCTTTTCCTGCACCGCTTCGTCACCGACTGCCAGCGCTATGCGCATTTCGACATCTATTGCTGGCAGCCCACCGCCGCGCCCGGGCGGCCCAAGGGCGGTGTCGGGCAGGGCGCACGCGCTACGCTTGGCATGGTGGCGGAGCTGTTGACGAAATGAGCGGCAAGCCTTCAGGCGACAGGCGCATGACCCCGGCCAATGGGCAGGTGGCGCATCGGTCGCTGAAGGGCAAAGTCGCAGCGGAGCGGTTTGTCGATGGAGAGGCGGGCGCAATCGCCACGGCGCTGGCCGATCTTTTATCGGCGCCCGACGGGGCCCGCGACCGCCAGCTTTTGCGGGGTGATCCGCTGTTGGTCCTGCAACGGCAGGGCAGCCATGCCTTTGTCCAAAGCGGCAAGGATGGCTATTGCGGTTACGTAGCGCTGACCAGTCTTGGCCCGCCGATCCGGCCCAGCCACTGGGTTTCGGCGCCAGCGACGCATCTTTACAGCAAGGCCAATCTAAAATCGCCGGAGCGGGCCAGCCTCAGCCTTGGTGCGCGGTTGGAGATTGTCGGTGAAACCGGTGCCTTCGCCGAATGCCACGATGGGCTTTTCGTGCCGCTTTGCCATCTGCGCGCCGTGGGCGAGGGTTTTGACGACCCGGCCAGCGTGGCAGAGATGTTTCTTGGCACGCCCTATCTTTGGGGGGGCAACAGCCGCGCGGGCCTGGATTGTTCGGGGTTGGTGCAGGCGGCTTTTCTGGCCTGCGGCATCCCCTGCCCGGCGGACAGCGATCAGCAATGGCATGCCTTGGGCCGGCTCTTGCCGCCTGGCGCTGTACCGCGGCGCGGTGATCTTTTCTTCTGGAAGGGGCATGTGGCGATGGCCTGCGATGGCGAGAGGCTGATCCATGCGAACGCCCACCGCATGGCGACGAGTTACGAGCCGATCAGCGAGGCAATGGCACGGATCGCCGCCGCTGAGGGCAGCGAAAGCTACCTTGGCCACCGGCGGCTTTGACCGGCGACGCCCAGCCTACTTGCGGCGCAAATGCTCTGACAAGCGGGGCATGATCTCGACGAAATTGCAGGGTCGGTGGCGGTAGTCGAGCTGCCATTTCAGTATTTCGTCCCAGGCGTCCTTGCAGGCGCCGGGGCTGCCGGGCAGCGCGAAAAGGTAGGTTCCGCCCGCAACCCCGCCACAGGCGCGGCTTTGTACCGCGCTGGTGCCGATCTTTTGCATCGAGACATGGGTGAAAACCGTGCCAAATGCCTCGATCTCCTTTTCATAGACATCGCGGTGCGCCTCGACCGTCACATCGCGGCCGGTAAGGCCCGTGCCCCCGGTGGTCAGGATCACGTCCACGGTCGGATCTGCAACCCACTGCCGCAAGAGCGCGGCAATCTCAGCCCGCTCATCCGGCAGGATCGCGCGGTGGATCAACCGGTGCCCAGCCTCGGCGATCCGGCCAACGAGCGTATCGCCTGACCGATCCTCGGCCAACGAACGTGTGTCCGAGACGGTCAGGACGGCGATGCCGACCGGGATAAAGTCCTTCGTTTCGTCGATAGGGCTCATGCGCGACCCTCCGTTGCAAGTTTCACGGCCATCAGGCCGAAGATAGTGGCCGATGCCCGACGCAAGGCCCTCTCGACCCCGGCATTGCGGGCCAGAACCCGGCCGACCCCGCCCGCGCCCCAGCCGACAGCCCCGTTGATGATCAACCCGCCCAGCCCGATCACCGTGCCGAAAATCAGGAACTGCGCCAGAACCGCGCCGCGCACAGGGTCCACGAATTGCGGGATGAAGGCGAGGATGAAAAGGATCACCTTGGGATTGGAGACATTGACCAGAAAGCCATCGCGGAAGGCGCGCGTGGGGCGCACCGCCGGGGCCTCTGCCCGCTTCACCGGCATCCTGAGGGTGCGCCAGGCGAGGTAGAGAAGATAGGCCACGCCAATCCAACGGATCGCCTGAAAGAGCCCCGGCATCGAGCCGACAATAGCCCCCAGCCCGATCCCCGCCAGCGTGACATTGAGCATTGAGCCCGCCGTGATCCCGGCACTCGCCGCCACAGCCGCCCGTGGCCCGCCGCGCAGGCCTTGGGCAAAACAGAACATCATGTCCGCCCCCGGCGTCAGGTTCAGCGCCAAAGCGGCGGGGATGAAGGTGGCAAGCGTTAGGGGATCGACGATCACGAACGCCCCCCGAGCCGCGCCTTGATTTCCAGCAGATCCGCCCAGGCCTCCCGCTTTGCCGCTGGGTTGCGCAACAGGTAGGCCGGATGGGTCATCGGCATGGCGGGCTTGCCAAAGGCAGTTGTCCACTGCCCCCGCAGCCGCAGGATACCGCGTTTGCCCAAGGCAGCGGCGCAGGGGGTATTGCCCATCAGGACCAGAATATCGGGGTTGGCCAGCTGAACATGGCGGTCCAGAAACGGCAGCATCATGGCGATTTCCGCAGGTTCCGGGTCGCG
>JBARVM010000116.1:0-18240 GCA_049646265.1 Paracoccaceae bacterium | reverse complement strand
AATACCGAACAGGTCCTGTCAGAAGAACTTGGCTTGAGGCGGGGAAGGGCGCTGAAAAGCGTCGGGAGAAGACCAGACGCTCCCCCTTCAAGTACTTCAAGACCAGCCCCGAGATCATCCGCCTGGCGGTGATGCTCTATGTCCGGTTTCCATTATCGTTGCGTAACGTCGAGAGTCCGCTGCACGAGCGCGGCGTCGACGTGAGCCACGAAACGGTGCGGCTCTGGTGGAATAGATTTGGTCCAATGTTCGCCTCGGAAATCCGGAGGTGGCGCATCCAAGGAATGAAGTCGAGCCATTGGCACGGCGATGGGAGAAGAAGCAACCTTTGTTCCGATCCGCGACATCGCCAGCGTCGGGAATGGCGTTCATGTCCATTTCAGCTTCGTCGACGATGATGGCAACCCGGCCACCTATGACGAGAAAGGCCCCTTCGGCATGTCCGGGCTGACCGGTGCCTTCGCGGCGGGGGTTCTCAAATACATGGAAAACATTGTGGCGTTGACCGCGCCGTCGGTGATCTCTTACGAGCGACTGACACCGCACCGCTGGTCGGCGGCATACAACAACCTTGGCTTTCGCGACCGCGAGGCATCGCTGCGCATCTGCCCGGTGACCGCGAAAGACCCCGCCGCGATTGCCCGGCAATACAATCTTGAGTACCGCGCCGCCGATGCCGCCGCCTGCCCGCATCTGGCGATGGCAGCGATCATTCACGCCGGGGTGCAGGGGATCGAAGAAGGGCTGGCGCCGCCCACGCCTACACAGGAAGACTTGTCCCTGTTGCCGCACGATGAGCTGGCGGCACGCGGTTATGTGCGCTTGCCGACGTCACTTGAAGCTGCGCTTGACCGGTTCGACGGCAGCGAGACGGCGACCGGCTGGTTCCCCGCCGATTTCGCCCATGTCTACCGGGCCCACAAGCTTGCCGAGATCGCCCACCTTGAGGGGATGGACGTGTCGCAGAAATGCGCGGCTTATCAGGACACTTACTAATAACGTTCACATCTGCCGAGGCACAGGTCGAGATGGTACTCGTACAGTTCGCGAGCGCGCGCAACACACGGGCACTTGCCCACCAGTAAGGAATCGTATGCCGCCTAGCTGAACTAACGGGCCAGGCGCCAGAATGTTCTGGATCGGCGAACAACATCAACTAAGGTCATCTGCCCTGCGCGGGAGCTGGTGCACGTGCGTGTTTTACAATCAACTTCACTCGGAGGCTTGCCGCTGCATCCAGCTCAGCAGGGTTTCCAAGGCCCCGCGCCTCGGGTGCTCGGCCCGATAGACAAACCAGAAGCCGTAGCCGGGCAGAGTAATATCGCTCACGCGTAGAAGACGGCCGTCGCCAAGCTCCCGCGCAACGAGCACGTTACTGCACAGCCCAAGACCCTGTCCGGCTACAATCGCTTCGATTCCGTGGTGCTCTTCGTGGAATTTCAGTTGCGGTGGCCGAACGTTGCCGGTGATGCGGTGGCCTGCCGCTCGGGCCGCAGCCTCCCAGTGACGCCAGGTGGGCGCACCGACGTCTGTCAGAGGCCAGCCGACCTCGACTCGTGGCAGATCGAGGATGGCCTGAGGCTCGGTCATCCCGGCGCCTCCCTGAAGCATCGTCGGCGCCGCAACGACGTAGAAGGTATCGCGAAGTAGCTCCACCGCTATTCCGTCCAACGGGGATTGCCGCGCATAACGGATCGCGACGTCAACTTCGCCCGTGCGAAGGTTCAGCACCGTATCCGTTCCCACAAGGTCGAGCGTCGATCCCGGCGCTTCTGCCCGCCAGCTTGCCAAACGCGGCAGCAGCCAGCGTGCGGCGAAGGCGCTGGTCGTCGTAACACGAAGGTGGCCGATACGGCTGCCTGGGGTAAGACGGGCAAGCTCGTCGGATATCGACACGAAGGCGTCCCTGACAACCGGCAGAAGCTGCGCGCCCGCGGTGGTGAGGTGCAGGGGTCTCGGCTGGCGCTGAAATAGAGGCTGGCCGCAATAGCGTTCCAATAGCCGTATCTGGTGGCTGACGGCTGTGGGTGTGACGGATAGTTCCTCGGCCGCCTTCCTGAAGCTCAAAAGGCGCGCGGCGGCCTCGAAGGCCTGAAGCTCTCGAAGAGGCGGAAGGCGATGCATGGGTCAAATTCTAGATGAATTGAAATCATCTTAGCGCGAATTCTTTGCTGTTGCCACGCATTTCATCGCGTCCGACCATTCCGGCATGCAGGAAGGAGATCATCATGCTGGACGGAAAATTGGCATCGAACGCCGCAGCCATGATCGAAAGTTTCGAACAGATCCGCCCTTTGCTGGCAGAGCAATCCGGGCGCTTTGACACGGATCGAAGGCTGTCGGACGAGGCGTTTGGTGCCTTGAGCGATGCAGGGTTCTTTCGCCTTCTGCTGCCAACTCAACTGGGCGGATGCGGGCTTTCGCCCCTCGACTTCATGACCGTAGTCCAACACGCCGCATCATTAGATGGTGCAATCGGCTGGCTTGTCGGAAACGGTGGCGGCATTGCGCGCGCCGGCGGCTATCTGCCGCCCGAAGCCGCGCAGAGGGTGTTTGGCCACCCGTCGGCCTTCATCGCCTCGAGCACGGGCGCTCTCGGCAAGGCGGCCCCGGCCAAGGGTGGATACCGCATCACGGGCAGGTGGCCGTTCGCCAGCGGCGCGCCACACGCCACAACCTTTGCCCCGCTTTGTGAAGTAGACAACGGCGGCGGTCGGATGGTCCTTGCGTTCCTGCCCCGTGAGGACGTCACGCTGATCGACAACTGGCATGTGTCAGGGATGAAAGGCACCGGAAGTTGCGACTTCGAAGTTGACGACGTGTTCGTGCCGGCCGAATTCGTTTGCGATCTTCAGCCCGCGCCGACACAGCCGGGCGTCTTCTATCGTCTTCCAGGCCGTTCCGCCTTTGTCTGGACCGTTGCTACCGTACCGCTGGGGATCGCGCAGGGCGCAATCGATGCGCTCATCTCGGTCAGTAACGGCCACCGCCGACTGGGCGCCACCGTTCCGATTGGAGAGCGCGAACTTGTTCAGGCAGAGATCGGGCGTTGCCTAGCAAGGTGCAGAGCTGCCGACGCCTACATGCGGTCGGCCATGTCGGCCTTGTGCGCGTCTGTCGAAAGCGAGGGTTCGGATCTGGTTGCGGCCCGGGTCGACTACCGGCTTGCCTGTTCCCACGCCGCTGAAGTCGCAGTGGGCGTCGTGCTGCGGGTGAACGATCTGATCGGAGCCCGGGCCCTTGCCGAGTCCCAGCCCTTCGAGCGGCGCGAACGCGACGTTCGCGCAGCAGCCAAACACGTCGCCTTAAGTGCCGAGCAATTCGTAATCGGCGGCCGCTATGCTCTTGGTGGCGATATCAGCGGTGCAAGCTTCTGACGGTTGGCGCGCTGGACTCGACGTAGTCCTGCCGTATCGCGCACGGTATCTGCATCTTTGCCCGATGTCGCCGCAGCGGTTTATAATCAAACGCCATGTTCTCCTTAGATTCAGCCGCGTCTCACAGAAGTTCGCTACTCCTGCAGCGGTCTGCTTTGTCCGCATGATGCGCCTCGCGTCGAACGACCGCCTCGGGGAAACTCCGCTGCGGGCTGGCTACATTTGCGGGTGACCGCGAACGGCCGATTCCGGACTTCAGCCCTTAATTCAAATTGTCGCCGTTGCAGTCCGCTTTCCGACAATTGGCCGCAAGTGCAAGGTCTTCGTTGCTCAAATGCATAGTCAACGGACAAAGCAGCCGTTGGGACGCGCGACCTGGCTGTCAACCGTCAGCCAGCGCAATCCCCGCGGTGTCGGCATAGATGCTGATTTTCAGCCAACTCTCGATAGTCTTAATCAGTCTTGCTTCGCCGCTCATGAAGAAACGTCCCTCCTCGATCTCTCGGTTGAAGGATCGTCTTCCGAGGTAGAGGCCGGTCATGACCGAAACCTCTGTTTCAATGTAAAGATCGACGTCAAATCCCGGGTCAGAAGCGCATAGTTCAACGGGTTCACCCGGTCTGGAGATCAGCCAGTATCTCGACGCTGGCGAGGTCGCATCCGAGAAATTGAACCGCACGACAATTCGGCGTTGCGGCAGTTCCTCGGAAACGATGCGACGTTGTAGGGTCCACATCAAGACATCTGCGTTTCGATTTTCCAGCGCGATGTCTGCCTTGATATGGCGTTGTGCCCACCGCGCCAAAGCCTGGAGAATATCGTCTAGCTCTGCTGCCTTGTCAGTTCGAATGTAGTCGATGTTTCCGGTCGCAGGATCTTCTACCCTTTCAACGAGACCATTTGCCTGCATTTCCTTTAGCCGGTTGGACAGCAGCGTTGGAGAAATTCCAGGCAATCCCCTTTTTATCTCGTTAAATCTGGTCGATCCGCCCCAAAGTTCGCCGAGTATTTGAATAGTCCATCGCGGATTCAATACCTCGCACGCCATTGAGGTTGGGCAAAACAATCCATAGGGCTTCGAAGCCATTGCGCCTCTTGATATCGTAGTGAACATCGAGGTTTCAGCCTAGCCCAACTGCCCAGCACAGGACCAGTACAAACCTTGTACCGGCCATGGTCCGGTTTTTACACTGTATGTCGATTGGAACAAAACCGTTAGGCTGGGGCCATGCAAATGGAGGACCTTATGACAGCGACCACCGACACACTCGAGCATGTATACAATGCTGAAGGGGCTCAGGCCATTCGAGAAAGTTACGAGACCTGGGCCGCCGGCTATGATGCCGACAATATCGGAAACGGTTTTCGGCTTCCCAGCATAGGCGCGGCATTCGCCTCGCGGTATGTTTCGCCCGGTGGCGGAGCCATACTTGATGCCGGTTGTGGTACCGGCCTCGTTGGCGAAGCGTTGGCCATCTTGGGCTATCAAGACATTGTCGGGCTCGACATCTCCCCGGCGATGATCAAACACGCAGAGATGCTGCAAACCTACAGTCGGTTGTATGAGCATGATTTGGGCCAGCCCATTCCCGAGAAAGATAACAGTTTTGAAGCAGTGACTTGCTTTGGGTCACTTGGTCCCGGGCATGCCCCCAAAAACTGCCTAGATGAATTTGTTCGTGTGACGCGCCCAGGGGGGCACGTGATTTTCAACGTTCGGCCAGACACCTATGTCGAGCAGGGGTTGCGTGCCAAAATAGATGGTCTGATTGCCGGACGGACCGTTCGGGAGGTGGAACAGTCACAAGATTTCAGGCCATTCCTCTTGGCGGAACCGAATCTTGGCGCAAAAATCTTCGTGCTAGAGGTGTCATAGACACAGGTCGTGCTATTCAGGTCAGGGCTCTTTGCCGTTACATCGACCGCGGCAGTGTGGGCCGCCAATCTTCCGGCCCCTAGCAGGACCGGCCCGTTCCTGCCTTTCGTCGAGGCGCCTCGCGCCGCAGAGCAGCTTGCCCGAACCCGCCCTCCGTTCCTTGGCGCAGCATTTACGACCGGCCAAGGCCCCGATCGCGGGACAGGCCTGCTATCGAAGGGTGAGTGCCGCATCTTACCGAGCGAGCGCGGCAGACTTTGACATCTCCAAAGAGCAAATGACCCAATTCTCTACAATCAGCGTCTGACAGCGCGCTACAGGTCGCCCGCATCCCTTCGCGACTGATAGGTTCTTGGCGGAACGCCAAGTTGGCTTCGGAACATGTGTGCGAAGGCACTGGCACTGTTGTAGCCGAATTCGAACGCGACATCCGTCACATTGGCGCCGGTGGCCAGCCGTCGGATCGCTTCTTGCAGTTTCAGATTGATGCGCCACTGGTTCAGCGTAATGCCAGTTTCCGCCTTGAACAGGCGCGCCAATGTCCGCGCACTTGCACCTGCGTTTCTCGCAAGTGTTTCCACATCTGCCTCCGAGAGGGGATCTGCGATCAGTTGCTGCATAACTCTGGCGACCCGCGGTTCGCCGGACACCGGCAACGGGCTGCTTGCAAAGCTCATTTGCCGCAACTCGTCCAGCATCACGAGTGCAAGGCGTGCTTGCGACCCATCTGGCTCATAGTCGTTTCCCTTACTGATAATCTTTTCAAGAAGCGCCATCAGCAGATCTGACGGGATGACCGTTCCACAAGAGGAAGGCAGCGTTTTGGCGTGCGTTTCGTCAACGAAGAGGATTCGCGCTTGGACGGCCCCGTGTGAATAAACCTGATGTTCGACCATTGGCGGGATCCAGACGGCAAGACCTTCCGGGACGAGCCAGGTGCCTTCTGAAGTGCGAACCCAATAAGCTCCCGAGACAACGACAATGATATGCGCGCGTGGGTGGGCGTGCGCCGCAGCGCTATGAGGCGCGTCGGCGGACCAGTCAAAAGACAGAACCGGGCGTGAAGAATCCCTAATATCCCCAAGCTGTGGCAAGCCCAAGTTTGGCAGGTTCTCGACTTTCATTGTCCTTTTCTCGATGGCGCCCCTTCCTCTGAGTGAGATTATTACGGTCAACATCGGATTTCTACCAACGAGGTTCAATATGCCGGGAAACGAACGCCAGACTGCAGGTCAATGCATCCACATTGTAACTTTGCGGTGCAAAGGGGATGACGCCGCATCGAACTGCATTGAGGCGCTAAAAGCATACGGTCGGCCCGATGCGCTGGCCTATGGTTGTGAGTCCTACGAGTTTGGCCGAAAAGCCGGTGACGACAAGACGGTCTTGCTCGTTGAGCGTTGGTCTGATTTCGGCAAGCTCGATCGACTTCTTGCAGAAAAGTTGTCCCGGCGCTGCCGACCTACAACGCCCTTCTGGAACGTGCCTTCGACCCTGCGCGCGACACCTCCAGAATCACGCTGGCCTAACATCGGCAGCCGGCCCCTAACTGCCGTTGACCGCTGCCTGACGTTAGTGCTCGCGGGTCTGACAGGAAGGTCTGCATAATGGGGGATTTCTGATTCATCTTGTCGATCAGGAGATCGAGATGATGAAGAAACCTGAAGCATCCAAGGACGCGGCAGACAATCGTCCAACCTAGGCCCGAACTGCGCATCACGGCCTCTTGCCGATCTTTGTCGACGTAATTGCGGCGCGGCGGGAGAGCAGGACAAACCGAGCATCGAAGAAGCCGCCCGGGGCCCGGCTATCCCCTGCCCCATGCCGGTAATGCTAAATAACCGGATCAAATTCGTGGTCCGCGTTGCCGCGATGATGTTCTCGTCGCGGCGCGACAGCAGCTTCACTGGGCCCTTCAGGATCCCTGGCGCACCAAGTGCCGAGACGACCGCCCTAACGCCGCGCATCGCGGCGCAAAGGCTACTCTCGTTTCCGACATTGCCCTTAACTAGCCGTGCCCGAGGTGGATTGGATGTTAGACCCGCCTTCGCTGCCAGCGTCCGTTTCTGCCGGCAAAAAGAGACGCAGCGCCCTTTTCACTGAGAATTTTCTGGTGAAGTTCGGATGCGAGCAAGTCGGTTGGTGTTTTCTTGCGTTTCGAGCCGGGAATCATGGTGAAAGATGCGCACAGAACCACGAATATTAACCTGTTCGGTCGCGTGACCTATCCGTTGCAACAACCATGGATTGTGCGCAATTTAGAAAAGTTAGCGGCGCAACCTGTCTAAAAGTTAGCAACCCATGGGTGTTTGGAAACAGACATTTTCGCCCTATTTTGGGTTTTCGGCAAATTGACTGTATCAATATTTCTCTGAAGCTCTACAAGGCAACATATTGGATTAGACGGCTATTTGATCGAACTTTTCAGATTGCTTCCAGGATCGCATCGAAGAGGTTTTCCCCTCTGATCCTGACAAGCGAATTTCACGGCGTGCCGCCTCGGCGGCAGATATTTCAAGTCTGGTGACAGTCGGTCACCATCAGACATAGGTAATGCGCCCCGTTCCGCCGAACGGGGCGCACTTTCTTTCCGAAGCATCAGTTTTCAGGCGAATCGCTAATAAATTGGCGACATCGCGCCCGCGTTCCGCCTCACACGCCAGCAACAAAATTGCGCCAACTCTACAAAACCGGCGGCGTATGGGCGGAAAAATGGCGGCAACCTGTCTAAAAGTTAGCAACCCAGAGGGGTCTGGAAACAGTCATTTTCAAGCGACCCGAAGCAATTGTCGGGTTTGCCGGTACCGCCAATTTGAAAAAAAAGCTATAACACGGCCCATAGGAAATATCCGTTTTTATGGAAATTTTTCAGACCCGCGTTGGATCGCTGCCGAAAGATTTGTCTTTCTGATCCTGTTGCGAAAATAGATTTGAAGATTGGCTGCGGGCCTCTACTCTCCCGCAGCAGCCGACTTAAGTGCTGGTCGAATATCGGAGGACAGGTTCCTTTCCAGTATCGGCCCGGGGAAGCGCAGGACAATCCTGCCTTCCCCGTCCAGCACAAAGGTTTCCGGCACGCCGTAAATACCCCAGTCAATCCCCATGCGCCCGTCTGCATCGACCAGAACCCCGTCATAGGGATTGCCGAGCGAGGCCAGAAACCCCTCGGCGTCCGACGGGGCATCCTTGTAATTGATACCGTAGATCGGAATGCCTTCTTGCTGCAGCGCGACAAGATGCGGGTGTTCGGCCCGGCAAGGCCCGCACCAGGAGGCCCAGAAATTCACGATCTTCACCTTGCCGTCGGCCAGATCGTCCATGGCAAAGGTCGGCAGATCGGCAAGCGCCGTCGCTGTCGCCCCGACCGGCATGGGCGCCAGTTGACCAACGAGGGCCGAGGGGAGCGCGTCGGGGTTTGGCCGCGACATGCCCCAAAGCGCCAGCCCGACGAAGCCGGAGGCGATAAGAAGGGGCAGCGCCATCAATGGGGAAAGTCTAGCCATTCCGGGTCTTGCTGCCTTGTTCCTGTGCGGCCAGCGCGCGCCTGACGCGCGCACTTTGCCACAGGCTAAGCGCGACAAGCCCGGCAATCAGCGCGATCGTTACCAGATAGGCCGACAGAACCGTCCCGGAATATTTGCCAAGGTCAGGCATCATTGCTGCATCCTTTCGCGGGCGATCAGCGCGGCGAGCCGCCGGCTGCGAATTTCGGTTCGGGTGCGCAGAAGGATCAGCGCGACGAAGAGCAGCGCAAAGCCAATGATCGAGATCCACAGAGGCACGGCAAAGACATCTGCCACATGTTCCTCCTTGTCCAATGACAGGCTGGCCCCCTGATGTAGCCCCTGGTTCCAAAAGAGCACCGCATAACGGCTGAGAAAGGCGAAGACAGAGCCCATCAGACAGAGGATGGAAGTCAGGTCAGCCGCCGTATCGGCATTTTCCCTGGCCGACCAGAAAGCGATGTAGCCAAGGTAGAAAAGAAACAGCACCAAAAAGGAGGTCAGGCGTGGATCCCATTCCCACCAGGTGCCCCACATGGGTTGGCCCCAGATGGCCCCGGTGAAAAGCGCGATGAGGGTAAAGGTGGCGCCGACCGGGGCGGCGGCCTTGGCGGCAAGGGCCGAGACATGGTGGCGGCGGATCAGCCAGATGAGCGAGGCGACCAGCATCATGATCCAGGCATTGATCGCCATGAAGGCGGCAGGCACATGGATGAAGATGATCTTGACCGTCGATCCCTGCCGGTAGTCATCCGGCGTCAGGAAAAACCCCCAACCAAGCCCGGTCAGCAGAACCAGCGCCGCAAGCACGGCAATCCAGGGCAAAAGCACGCCGCTGGTCTGCATGAATTTCTTGGGGTTCGCATATTCCCAGATCGACATTCCACATCCTTGCAGGCCAGCCCTTTGCGGGTCCGGCCATCCTAGCATCACCGGCGATCAGCGCAAACTGGCGCGGATCGCCGCAGCGGCGGCAAAAGGCACCACCGCCAATGAAAAAGCCGTGATCGCGGCCAGAAATACCAGTGCCGTCGTCGCGGCTTGCCCTTCGGCCGCGCGGCGCACCGCCTCGGCCCCGAAGATCAGCGTCGGCACGAAAAGCGGCAGGACCAGGAGCGACAGCAAAAGCCCGCCGCGTTTCAGTCCAACCGTCAGCGCCGCGCCAAAGCTGCCGATCAGCGAGAGCGCGGGCGTCCCGATGAGGAGCGACAGGATCAGCGTTCCCGCCCCCGCTGAGGGCAGGTGCAAGAGCAGCCCCAAGAGCGGCGCAATAAGGCAAAGCGGCAGGCCAGTGGTCAGCCAATGGGCGGCGGCCTTTGTCAGGCAGACCGCCTCCAGCGGGATCGGTGCCAGCGACAGTTGGTCAAGCGAGCCGTCCTCATGGTCCAGCGCGAAGATCCGGTCGAGCGACAGGAGTGCGGAAAGGAGCGCGCCAACCCATAGGATCCCCGGCGCGATCGGCGCCAGCCGCCCGGCAGAGGGGCCAACCCCCAAAGGTACAAGCGTGACAAGGATGAGAAAGAAGGCAAGGCCAAGGCCGAACCCGCCACCGGCGCGCATCGAAAGGCGCAGGTCACGCAACAAAAGCGCCTTCATGCACCCGACCCCGCTGATGTGCCTTGGTCTGGGCCAGTGCAGCGGCCCAAACGCGCAGGATAAAGCGCGCTCACAGGAAGGCCTCGTCAAAACCGCCGCCGACCCTTGCTGGCCCGGCAGTTATGTGCCCGGCGCGAAAACGCGCCAGGTCGAGCCGTTCGGCAGTGGCCATCCCCAGTTCAATATGGGAGGCGACAAGCGCGCTGCCGCCCTTTCCCAGATGCGCCGCCAGCCTTTCGGCGAAAAGCGCGCTGCTGGCCCGGTCAAGCGAGACGGTCGGTTCATCCAGCGCCCAGATCGGCAGATTTGCCAGAAACAGCCGCGCCAGCCCAAGGCGACGGCGCTGGCCCGCCGAGAGATTCTGCGCCGGACGATGCGCAAGCGCCCCGAGGTTCATCGCCTCCAGCGCCGGATCGATGCTGCCCGCGCCATGGATCGCCGCCCAGAAGGACAGATTCTCGCTGACCGTCAGCGACGGCTTGACCGCATCGGCGTGGGCCGCATAGGCAACCGACCCGGGCCCCCGGCCGAACACCACCTGCCCCCCTGCCGCCGGTTGCAGCCCGGCGACAACCCGCAAGAGACTGGTCTTGCCCACACCATTCGGCCCTTCGAGCACAAGCATCTGACCGGCGGCCAGCTCAAAACTGATCCCCGTCAGGATGGTCACGCCACCGCGCGCCACGCTCAGATCCTTTACGCCCAGATTCATGCCTGTGACCTAGCCGATTTGCCCGGCTCTCGAAAGGAGTTTCGTGGCCGTATCCGCCGGGCCGTCAGACCGGCAAGAGCGCCGCTGCGACCCGCCGCCCTTCGGCCAGAAGCATATTATAGCTCCGCGCGGCAGAGGGGCTGATCATCGGCTCTACCCCGATGCCAAGATCGTTCATCACCACCATCAGCGCCGGATCGGCATAGGAAAGTGTCGCACCCGTGCCAAGGAGAAGCACATCGACCTGCCCCTCCAGTGCCTTCAGGGCCGCCAGATCCTCCATCCCGCCCCAGGCCGCTGCGCCAGCCGGCCCAACCAGCAAAGGCCCCTGCCAGACCCGCCCGCCAAAACGGAAAAAACCCGGCCCGTAGCCGTCGATCGGTTGGGCCGGGCCGGAATAGTCTATTTCGTTCAGCGCGATCATGGTGGCCTATTTGGCCGAATAGAGCTGTTCGCCCTTTGGCCCGCCCGCCTCGTCCGAGGGTTTGGACCAATCGCGCTTTACCCCAAGGAAAAGCACGATGTTCTTGGCGACATAGACCGAGGAATAGGTGCCGATAATAACCCCGAACGTGATGGCAAAGACAAAGCCACGGATCACATCGCCGCCGAAGATCAGCAGGGCAATCAGCGCCAGAAGCGTCGTGCCAGAGGTCATCAGCGTCCGCGACAGGGTTTCGTTCACCGACAGGTTCATCACGTCGCGCAGCGGCATCGTCTTGTATTTGATCAGGTTTTCCCGCAGCCGGTCAAAGACCACGACAGTATCGTTGATCGAATAGCCAAGGATGGTCAGCAATGCCGCAATGATCGTCAGATCGAACTTGATCTGGAACAGCGCGAAAATACCAACGGTGATAAACACATCGTGGATCAGCGCCGCCATGGCGCCAAGGGCAAACTGCCATTCAAAACGCAGCCAGATATAGACACAGATGGCTAGAGTCGCCGCCAGCACTGAAATCACCGCCGAACGGATCAATTCGGAAGAAACCTTGGGCCCGACGGATTCCACCGCAGGAAAGCTCATGCCCGGGTCGATGGCCGTCAGCGCACCCTCGATCAGGGTGATGGTTTCGGGGGTGATCGCCTCTCCACCCGACTGCGCCTGAATGCGCAACATCGCCACATGCTGATCGGCGCGGAAAGACGGGTCGAACACTTCGGTAATCACCACATCGCCAAGGCCTAGCGGGCTGATGGCGCCCCGGTAAGCGCCTACATCAACGGGCGTTGTCGATTCCGTGCGGATGGTGGTGACACCGCGAAAGTCGATGCCGAAATTCAGCCCCAAGATCAGCGGCAGGATGAGCGAGGCGACAAGCACCACAATCGACCCACCAAAGGTGATCCGCGCATGTTTGAAAAAGTCAAAGCTGGTCTTGTCAGGAACGATTTTCAGACGGAAAGCCATATGCGCGCCCCTTTCACAAGATCAAGGATTTCGGCCGCTTGCGGCCATACCAGGTGATAACGAAGAGACGGGTGACGACGATTGCGGTGATCACCGAGGTCAGGATGCCCACGCTCAGCGCCACGGCAAAACCCTTGACCGGGCCGGAGCCGAGGAAAAACAGGATGGCCGACCCTATCAGGGTGGTGATGTTACTGTCGACAATTGCCGACAGCGCCTTTTCAAAGCCAAGCTCGATTGCTCTGCCCGGCCCTTTGGCGGCGCGCAATTCTTCGCGGATACGTTCGAAGATCAGCACATTGGCATCGACCGCCATACCCATGGTCAACACGATAGCGGCAATCCCCGGCAAGGTCAGCGTCGTGCCGACCATCGAGAAGAGCGCAAAGATCATAGCGACGTTGATCACCAGAGCAAAACTGGCCATCACGCCAAAAAAGCCATAGCTGGCAATCATATAGACCGCGACGAGACTATAGCCAATGATCGCGGCCTTTTTGCCCGCCTCAATCGAATCCTGACCCAGCTCCGGTCCGACAGTACGCTCTTCGAGAAAGGTCATGCTGGCAGGCAAGGCACCAGCGCGCAAGAGAACGGCCAGCTTGGTGGCGCTTTCAGAGGTGAAATTGCCGGTGATAATGCCCGACCCGCCGGGAATGTGCGAATTGATCCGCGGCGCCGAAATCACTTCGTTATCCAGCACGATGGCGAAAAGCTGGCCGATGTTTTCGGCGGTATAGTCACCAAAAAGCCGCGCGCCGGTCGGGTTGAAACGGAAATCTACCGCAGGTTGGCCATTCTGGTCAAAGCCAAGCTTGGCGTCCACCAGATCCTCGCCGGTCACCACCGGCGTATCGTCGAGCACATAATAGACGCCCGCATCTTCGGCCGATGGCAACAGCACATTGTTGGCCCCGGCGACCTCGTTGGCATTCGTGGTTTCGCGAATGACCGTGTGAAAGGTCAGCTTTGCCGTGGTGCCGATCAGCGCCTTGAGTTCGGCCGCCGACCCTATGCCCGGCACCTGAATCAGGATGCGATTTTCGCCCTGACGCTGGATTGTCGGTTCCCGTGTGCCGACCGCATCAACCCGCCGCCGGACAATTTCCAGCGATTGCTGAATGGTACGGTCGTCGGTAGCCGCCTTTTCGACATCGGACAGTTTCAGGATCAGGACCCGCCCCTCGGACGAAACCTCGATATCGTTATGGCCAATGCCGGTCAGCGTCACGACAGGCGAGGCGAGGCTTTCGGCGACCTCGATCGCGCGGGCCATGCCATCTGGTTTTTCGATCGTTACCCGCAATTCACCCGTTGGGCCTTGCACCCGGCGAATGCCGCCGATGGTGGCCCGTTCGGCGCCCAACTGCTTGCGCAATTCCGGCCAGAAACCATCCATGCGGCTTTTATAGACATCTTCTACCGCGACCTCGGCCAAAAGATGCGCGCCACCGCGCAGATCAAGCCCGAGATTGACGATGTCGGAGGGAAGATAGCTGGGCCAGGCGGCCAGATCGGCGCTCAGTTCCGCGGTTTCGGCGGCACCGGCGGTCAGTTTGGCTGCGGCATCATTATGCCGTTCCACCCGGGCATAGAAGAAGTTCGGCGCGGCGAAGACCACTGCGGCAAGGCAGAGGCCCCAGATGAACAGCCGCTTCCATAGTGCCATGTGCATGATGCGGGTCTCAGGCCGATTTCGCCGGTTCGGTCTTGGAAAGAACCTGCGAAACGGTTGACTTGACCACCTTGATCTTGACGCCATCGGCAATCTCAACCTCCAGCGTCTGGTCGTCGATCACCTTGGTGACCTTGCCAAGTACGCCGCCGCCGGTCACCACCTGATCGCCGCGCCGCAGGGCCGCAACGGTCGCCTGATGATCCTTCAGCTTTTTCTGCTGGGGGCGAATCAACAGGAAATACATGATCGCAAAGATCAGGATCAGCGGGATGAACTGCGCGATGGCAGCGCCGCCACCGGCCCCGTCAGCGGCCTGTGCATATGCGGGTGATACAAACATTCGGATAGCCCCTTCGATATCGGCAGGGTCGTACCCCGCAATTGGCGCGGACCCTATCGCCGCGCCCCCGTTTTTGCAAGGCAGGTCGCGGCCAAGACCGGTGCTGCTGCAATTTATCCATTAACCCGAACCACCTGCGGCTGGGGTAAACGAAAGCGGCGCGACCCTAGCCGAGCGGCTGCGCAGTTTCGACCAGCCGGGCAAAGAAGCTGGCGCCTATCGGTGACACCTCGTCATTGAAATTATAGCCCGGATGATGCAGCCCCTCCCCCGGGCCGGTGCCAAGCCAGAGATAGGCCCCGGGCCGCGCCTCCAGCATATAGGCGAAATCCTCTGACCCCATCTCGCGCCCGCCGTCGCGATTGACGGCAGCCTGCCCGGAAATCTCGCATGCCACATTGGCGGCAAGTTCCGTTTCTGCCGGGCTGTTGATCGTGGCGGGATAGCCCCAGTCATAGTCAACGCGGGCGGTAACGCCGTAGGCCGTGGCATGGCCTGCGACAATCTCATGGACGCGCTTTTGCAAAAGTTCCCGCACCTCTGGCTTGAAACAGCGGATGGTGGCGGTAAAGCTGGCGGTGTCGGGGATGATATTGCTGGCGGTCCCGGCCTGAATCATGGTGACCGACACCACCGCCTCGTCATGGGCGCTGACATTGCGCGACAGGATCGTCTGGAACGCGTTGATCATGCCGATCACCGCCACAACCGGATCGACGCATTCATGCGGCATCGCCCCATGGCCGCCCTTGCCCGACACATGCACCACCGCCGTATCGACAGAGGCCATGATCTCCCCCGGTTTGGTCAGGAAATGGCCGACCGGCAGATTGGGCAGGTTATGGATCCCGTAGACCTGGGCGATATCGAACCGGTCCATCACCCCTTCCTGCACCATGACCTCGCCGCCCCCGCCATCTTCTTCGGCGGGTTGGAACAAAAGCGCCACGCGGCCCGCGAAGCGCCGGGTTTCGGCCAGATATTTCGCAGCACCCAGCAGCATGGTCGTATGGCCGTCATGGCCACAGGCATGCATCCGCCCCGGATGGGTCGAGGCATAGTCGACCCCGGTCGTCTCCGGAATGGCCAGCGCATCCATATCGGCGCGAAGGCCGATGGTGGGCCCCGCACCCCGACCGTTGATGATCGCCACGATACCGCTTTTGGCAACACCCTCATGGATCTCGTCCACGCCAAATTCCCGCAGCCGTCCGGCGACGAAGGCCGAAGTTTTCGGCAGATCGAAGCTCAGTTCCGGGATCTGGTGCAGATGACGGCGCCATCTGGTCATCTCGGGGGCAAGCTCGGCGATGGAATTGATGACGGGCATGGTGGACTCTGTCTGTTGGATCGGGCTAATCCCGAGATGACGCCAAAGGCACGAAGGTTGCAACCATGAACACGCAAAATGCTTCGGACAGGTTGGTCCATGACCCTGATGGCGGGATCGAGCGGCTGGTGGAAATCATGACGCGCCTGCGCGATCCGCAAACCGGCTGCCCGTGGGATCTGGAACAGAATTTTGCCAGCATCGCCCCCTATACGATCGAAGAGGCCTATGAGGTCGCCGATGCCATCGCGCGGCAGGATTGGGCCGAGCTCAAAGGCGAATTGGGCGATCTTCTCCTGCAGTCGGTCTATCATGCGCAGATGGCGGCAGAGGCGGGGCATTTCGCCTTTGCCGATGTGGTACGGGCCATCAGTGACAAGATGGTGGCACGCCATCCGCATGTCTTTGGCGCGGAAAGCCGCGACAAGAGTGCGGCCGAACAGACAGCCGACTGGGAACGGATCAAGGCCGCCGAGCGGGCGGGCAAGGCCGAAGCGGGGGTTCTTGACGGGGTGGCGCTTGGCCTGCCGGGGCTGACGCGGGCGGTCAAGCTGCAAAACCGCGCCGCGCGGGTCGGGTTTGACTGGCCTTCGACCGACGAGGTTATCGACAAGATCGCCGAAGAGGCGCGCGAGCTGAACGAGGCGCGTCAGCATCTTGGCCCCGAGGCGCTCTTTGAAGAATACGGCGACATGCTGTTCGTCATGGCCAATCTGGCGCGGCATCTGAAGATCGACCCAGAAGAGGCCCTGCGTGCCGCCAATGAAAAATTCACCCGTCGTTTCAAAGCGATAGAGGAAGAACTTGCCAAAGACGGCAGGCGCCCCGCCGATAGCGATCTGGCAGAGATGGACCGGCTTTGGGACAGGGCCAAGCTGGCCGAGAAAGCGCTAGCGGCCGGTAAAGCGTGAGGGGCGCTTTTCCAGAAAGGCCGCAACACCTTCGAGGAAATCCGCCGTCTTGCCGCAACCGCCCTGTAGCCGCGCCTCCAGCGCCAGTTGCGCATCGAGACTGTTTTCGGCGCTGGCCCGCAAGGCACGCTTGACGCCGCGGATGGCCTGGCGTGGACCTTTGGCCAATTGTGCGGCCCGGGCGCGCCAGCGCGCATCAAACGCCTCTGGCGTCACGGCTTCCCAGATCATGCCCCAGTCGGCGGCCTGCCGGGCGCTGACCGGTTCGGCCAGCAGCATCGCGCCCATGGCCCGGGCAAAGCCAACCTGACGCGGCAGCCAATAGGTGCCACCCGCGTCGGGGATAAGGCCGATCCGGGTAAAGGCCTGAATGAAGCTTGCCGCCTCGCTCGCGATCACCAGATCGGCGGCAAGCGCCAGATTGGCCCCCGCCCCCGCCGCCGCGCCATTAACCGCCGCAATGACCGGAAGAGGGCTGTCATAGATGGCGCGCAACAGCGGTTCATATTCATCGCGCAACACCGCCTCGAAATCGACGGTGGCCAGATCGCCCGCGTCCTGCAGATCCTGCCCCGAACAAAAGGCGCGGCCCCGACCGGTCAGCACGATCACCTCTGCCTCTGCCTCGGCCCGGGCGATTGCCGCCATCAGCCCAAGTCGCATGGCGCGGTTCAGCGCATTCATCACATCGGGACGGTTCAGGGCGATGACCGCCACACCGTTCGTCAGCTCATATTCAACTGGCGCCTGCCCCATGTCGGTCCCCTGCCTCTTTAGACCCGCCGGCGGGTCACCTTTCCAGAAGATCGCGCAGCCGCGCCTCTTCCTCCTTGCTCAACGGATCGGCCTCTGCCCCCGACAATGCCGGGGCGGCGCGGCGGCGCAGGTAAAGACCGGCCCCCGTCAGCGCCAGCAAGAACATGGCAGGCCCGGCGATCCAAAGTATCAGATTGATGCCCCTGGGTGTCGGGCGGAACAAGATGAATTCGCCGTAGCGGTCAGTCAGATAGGCAAGTGCCGCCGCGTCACTGTCACCGGCCACCAACCGTTCGCGCAGGATCAGCCGCAGATCGCGGGCAATGGTGGCGTTGGAATCGTCGATCGATTCGCCCTGACAGACAGGGCAACGGATCAGCGCCGAAAGGGCGCGGGCGCGGGCCTCCAGCACCGGGTCCGCCAGAACCTCGTCCGGTTGCACGGCCTGCGCGGCGGGCAGCGGCAGGACCAGCATCAGCCCCAGCGCCAAAATGATCGCCCGCTTGATCATCCGCCCTGCCCCGCCACCTTGGGCAAGGCCGCGCCCGCAGGCCGCGCCCCGCCGGCGACCCGCAGCCGCCGGTCAAAAAGGCTTAGCCCGCCACCAAGCGCCATCAGGAGCGCCCCGGCCCAGATCCAGCTGGCGAACGGCTTGACATAGCTGCGCAGCGCCCAGCTGCCATCAGCCTGCGCATCGCCCAAGGTCACATAGATGTCGCCGGTCAGGCCGTTGTGAATGGCCGCCTC
>JBARVM010000115.1:0-3042 GCA_049646265.1 Paracoccaceae bacterium | reverse complement strand
TACGTGCGTGTCAACAGGGTGTGTCATTCGTTACTCCAATACAAAATTTCGTGCCCGAGATCGGGCGCCTAGAGCGGCTCAATCACACTACCAGAGATTGCTTTTCGTCAAATTGATTATCGAGCAGAATTTACCCTACGTCAGCCTGTACAAAAGTACAGATCGCGCAATTCGGATAAGGCCGCACCCCAACACACGTTAAGAGTTAGCGCAAAATCCGTTGCAATTTGCAATGTTTTTGCAAGTTGCAAGGCGGAATCAGCGGCATCTGGACCTGTTATCGGCCAGCCTTTAGCGTCGGCAGGCCAAAGACCAAACTGATTCGGAGATCCGCGTGACCCTTGCCCTCAGACTGAACGCGATAGGCCAAGCCCCACAATTAGAGCGCGTATCGCTCAAGGAACCTGCAAAGGGCGAGGCGCGGATAAAGGTGGCCGCCTGTGGGCTCAATTTTGCCGACCTTCTGCAGATAGAGGGGCGCTATCAGGAACGCCCCGCCCTGCCCTATACGCTCGGCATGGAAATGGCCGGCACCGTCGAAAGCCTTGGCCCAGAGACGGATGGCCCGGCACCAGGCACGCGCGTTGCGGTCTTTGCCGGCAGCGGTGGATTGGCAGAGGCGGCGAATGTGCCGGTGGCGCGGCTGATGCCATTGCCGCCGGACATGTCTTTTGCCGAGGCCGCCGGATTTCAGATTGCCTATGGCACGAGCCATCTGGCCCTGACCCGCCGCGCCGCCCTTGCACCGGGCGAAACGCTGGTGGTGACCGGGGCTGCGGGTGGTGTCGGGCTGACGGCGGTTGAGATTGGCAAGACCCTTGGCGCCAGGGTCATTGCCGTGGCGCGCGGTGCCGACAGGCTGGCCGTCGCCAAAGCCGCCGGCGCTGATATCCTGATCGACAGCGAAACCGCGGATCTGAAGGCCGACCTGCGCGCCCTTGGCGGCGCCGATGTGGTCTATGAAACTATTGGCGGCGATCTCTTCGCCGCGACGCTCGGGGCGCTGAAACCAGAGGGGCGGATGCTGACAATCGGCTTTGCCGGGGGGCAGGTACCGCCCATCGCCGCCAATCACCTTCTGGTCAAGAATATCTCGGTCATCGGCCTTTACTGGGGTGGCTATCTGACATTTGCCCCAGAGCTACTGGTCGGCAGCCTGCAAACGCTGCTTGGCTGGTATTCGGAGGGCAAGCTGCGCCCCCATATCAGCCATCTGGTCCCCTTGGCGGATGTCGATCAGGCGCTGGCAATGCTGCGCGAACGGAAATCCACCGGCAAGGTCGTGGTCACCTGTGAGCGTGCTGGCGGGACGCTGTAGGCGGCGCGCAGCTGACTTTTCAACTCGTCCACCATGGGGCCTTTTTGTACGCCCGCGTCATAAAGGCAGACGTGCATCTGCCCCAGTTCGGGCAGGCCGTGTTGGGCGGAGATCGGTTCTGCACCTTCGGCGGGGAATCCTTTCATCCGCGCCGATACGGCCAGATCGGCAGCGACCATCGCCTGAACAGCCTCGTTCGAGCGGCCAAAAAAGCCCATCTCCCAGTCGATCCCAGCGGCATCAAGCGCCAGAAGTGCGGCGGCGCGGAACTTGCAATTCTCCTCAAAACCCAGACGCAACGGCCGGTTGCGCCAGGCCGACCCGCCCGGCGCGCCGATCCAGACAAGCGGGTGGCTGGCCAAAAGTTCGCTGCTGGGGCCAGGCTCATCTTCCGTGGTCAGGACAAGATCAAGCTCGCCCCGCTCCAACGCCTCTTTCATCAGGGTGGTGAAGGAAGAGGTAAGGTTGATCCGCAAACGCGGGAAAGCCTGCGCCATACGTTTCAAGATTTCGGGGATGGCCGGGTAGACGACATCATGCGGCACCCCCAGACGCAGCTCTCCCGAATAGGCAGCACTTCCCAGGCGCCCCAGCAGCTCGTCATTCAAATCCAACATCCTCCGACCGTAGGCCAAAAGCTGCTCTCCCTCCGGGGTCAACGACAATTTACGCGCCGTGCGGAAAAAGAAGGGGCGGCCAAGGCTGTCCTCCAGCCGTTTGATCTGCATGGAAACCGCCGATTGGGTCAGGTTCAACGTCGCGGCTGCGCGCGTAACACCCCCCACATCCGCAACGGTGACAAAGGCCCGAAGGGCGGTAAGGTCTAGATTGCGCGGCATATCACACCCCGTGATAGCTTCTATTCATTATATCAGCCATTCGAATGAAACATAAGTGACGCCAATCATCAAGCTCCATGATGTAGGGAGAATCATTCATCACACGACCGAATGGAATTCCCTACCGATTTGACGCTTTTGCCCACCTCCTGTCTCTTTCGGACAATTGATCGGGATATCGGCAGAAAGTTTCGGCGCAAACGCTTGAATTTCACGGCATATAGTCCAATATCTTCGACAAGGTCCGGTTTTGCGGGCCACGATACAGAAATAGCGTCCCCCAAGCCCGGGCTGGCCGCTGACCAAGGAGAGAAAAATGGCCGACTTTCAGACCATTGACTATGGACAGGGCGCGACAAGAACCGCGGCAATAGACGCCGGTCTGCGCGCCCACATGAACAAGGTTTACGGGCTTATGTCCGTGGCCATGGTGCTCACCGGGCTGGTGGCCTGGGCTGTTGGCACCAATCAGGCGCTGCTGCAGGCGATCTTCGGTTCGCCTATCCGCTATGTGGTGATGTTTGCGCCGCTTGTTGTCGTCTTCGCCTTTAGCGCAACGTTGCACCGCATGTCGGCCGCCATGGCGCAGCTGGTTTTCTACGGCTTTGCCGCACTGATGGGCCTGTCGACCAGCTATATCTTTGCGGTCTATACTGGCGTCTCGATCGCCCAGACCTTCCTTGTCACCGCCATCGCCTTTGCCGGCCTGTCGCTTTACGGCTACACGACCAAAAAGGATCTGTCGGCGATGGGTGCCTTTCTGATCATGGGCCTGATCGGCCTGATCGTCGCCTCTATCGTCAATATCTTCCTTGCCTCTTCGGCCATGGCTTTTGCTATTTCGGTCATCGGCGTGCTGATCTTTGCCGGGCTGACCGCCTATGA
>JBARVM010000114.1:0-7064 GCA_049646265.1 Paracoccaceae bacterium | reverse complement strand
CAGGCGCACCTTGCGGCAAAAGGGTGATAGGGGAACGTGATAAAGACGGGCCATGTTTTCATTCCAGACTGCTGATCCGTGATAGCGCCGACTGATTGCGGGATCAATGGTTGCAGGGCGGGTCTTAGGGTTATCGGCGGCGCTGGGGCTGCCGGTCTATTATTCGAAACAGCCGGCGCGGCCGTCGGCCTTGATTGTATCGGCACCAGAACGGATTTCGGCGGCGCGTTTGCGCATGTAGCCGGTATCGCGCGCCGGGTTACGCCCCTTGGGGTCGGGCAGGATCGCGGCAATCCGCGCTGCCTGATCAGCAGACATGTCGGCGGCCGAAACGCCGAAATAATGCTGCGCTGCCGCCTCGACGCCAAAGATCCCCGGACCGGTTTCGGCGACGTTCAGATAGACCTCCAGAATGCGCTTCTTGGTCCAGACCAGCTCGACGATCGGTGTCATCAGCCCTTCCAGCGCCTTGCGCAGCCACGACCGGCCCTGCCACAGGAAGACATTTTTCGTCACCTGCTGCGAGATGGTCGAGGCGCCGCGCCCCTCGCCCTCGGCGACGGCGGCGCGGATCGCCTTCACGTCGAACCCCCAGTGCTGGCAGAAATTCGCATCCTCCGCCGCCACGAAGGACCGCGCGATATGAGGTGCCATATCGTCGATATCGACCCAGGCCCGCTCGATCCCGCCCAGCCGGAACCGTTCGGCCAGAATATAGGGCGTGAGGCGCGGGTTGATCAGCGTTCCGGCAATGACGAGGATCAGGAACCCCGCCACGGCATAAAAAAGGCCGCGCCCCAGAAGCTTCAGCGTCATGCGCGCCAGTTCGCCCCAGGTCGGGATCTCGTCCTCGACCTTTTTCTTCGTCGCCCTCTTGGCACGGGATTTCTTTGCGGTTTCGCTCATGCGCCTAGATAGACCGTCCACGACGCCACGGGCAAGGGCCGAGATCGCGTAGGCCCGTCCCTCACGCTACCAGCAGCCGCGCCTCGAAACCCGCCAGAACCGGCCGGGCCGGGGGCATCTGCACGCCCGCGACCAGCGCCGGGCAATCCGGGAAGGTTTCGGCAATCTCGGCCCTGAGCGCCCGGTCGGTCGCCAGAAACTGCCCGCCGGGATGCAGGCTTTCGGTCGCTGCGCCGTTGGCGAAAAGAATTTCGTGCCGGTCCAACAGCAGATGCAGATAGGTGACCTCGGCCATGGGCTTGCGATCGATGTCGGGCAGTTCCGTCAGATGCAGGGCCGGCACCAGCACCTCGGGCAGGCCGAAATGAAGCTCGCAGTCGGCGCCCTGCCACAGAATCCGGTGCTGGGGCGAGACGATCAGCGGCGCATGGTTGCCGATGGTCCCCGCGCGAAAGCGTACCGGCGCATGCCGCCCATCGCCCGCGACCGTCCGCGCCCCGATCCAACGCACCGGCTGGGCGCCGTTGTCCAGCGTCTCGACCAGGTCACCCACCGCCAGCCGTTCGATCGCCGTCGCACCCTGCGGCGTCGCGATCAATGTTCCCGGCGTGAAGCAGGGGGGGCCGAGTTCCGAAACCAGCAGCGGGCCCTGCGTGTTGACAAAAGTCGACGAGACGAAGGTGCCGTCCATCAGCACCTGGCCGTCGCTGGGGGTGAAGACGACCTGCCCGTTGGCCAGATAGAACGTCGTGCCGACATAGGTCACGTCGCCGACGCCCGGCACATTGATCGTGATCGTATCGCCCGGATAGGATTGGCGAATGTCAGATCCGTTGATCAGGTCATTGTTGAACCGGTCGAAATCGCCGTCGTCGTTCTGGTCGGTCAGCGAAAAGCTGGTGAAGGACACAGCCGTACCAACCGGCGGCGGCGCCGATGCGTCGATTAAAAAGAACTGGTCCGTGTAATTTGTCGGCAATACCCCGGCCCCCTCGGGTGGCTGGAACGACTTTGCCGTCGAAACGGCCGCCCACGCCTTGCAGGATGCCCCACCTCACCCGCAAACAATCTGGCACGGCGAAGCCCGCCGCACAACTCCTTGTTTGCCGGAGCAGATCCCTATTCGGCGGGCACGGCCTGCGCGCCTTCCGTCAAGGGATGCGGCAGATGCACCAGCATCTCCTTCGGACAGACCTGCAGGAAGTTGCCGCGTTCCGACTGCCAGTTCTGCAGGATGGACTGCGCCTTGCGGCTGCCCGTTTCCGACGCTTGACATTCGATCAGGTGGCGCAATTCCGCCTCCCAATGGTCTACGGTCACCGGGCAAAGAACCAGCCCCTCGCGGTTGACAAGATCGGCGGCGCGACCTTCGGGATCATGGATATAGGCCATGCCGCCGGTCATGCCCGCGCCAAAGTTCGCGCCGATCCGGCCAAGGATCACCGCCACGCCGCCGGTCATATATTCGCAGCCGTTGGAGCCGCAGCCCTCGACCACCACATGGGCGCCGGAATTGCGAACGGCGAAACGTTCACCCGCCCGGCCGGCCGCATAGAGATAGCCCGCAGTGGCACCGTAAAGGACGGTATTGCCGATGATCGTATTGTCGGCGGCTACGAGGGGCGAACCCATATGCGGACGCACGGTGATTGTGCCGCCCGACAGGCCCTTGCCCACATAGTCGTTGGCGTCGCCCATCACCTCTATCTTGAGGCCGGGCGCGGCAAAAGCACCAAGGGACTGGCCGCAGGAACCGGTCAGCTTTACCGTCAGATGATCGGGCTGCAAATTGTTGCGCATGCCGAACTTCTTGACGATATGGCTTGAGGCCCGCGTACCGATGGTGCGGTGCGTGTTGCGGACCGCATAGCTCAGCTGCATCTTTTCGCCTTCCTCGAAGAAACGCGCGCCATCGCGGATGATCTCTGCATCCAGCGTATCGGGGACGGCATTGCGGGGTTTGGAGCGATCATAGACGATACGGTCAAAGCCATCGACCGTGATCAGCAGCGGGTTGAGATCGAGATCGTCAAGGTCGGCGTGACCACGGCTGACCTGCGCCAGAAGATCGGCGCGGCCGATGATCTCATCGAGCGAGCGTGCGCCGATGCTGGCCAAAATCTCGCGCACTTCCTGCGCATAGAAGGTGATGAGGTTCACCACCTTGTCGGCCGAGCCGGTGAATTTCTGACGCAGCGCCTCGTTCTGAGTGCAGACGCCGACGGGGCAGGTGTTCGACTGGCACTGACGCACCATGATGCAGCCCATGGCGATCAGGGCGGCTGTGCCGATACCATATTCCTCGGCGCCCATCATCGCGGCGATGACGATATCGCGGCCGGTGCGCAGACCCCCGTCGGTACGCAGGGTCACCCGGTCACGCAGCTTGTTCATGGCCAGAACCTGATGCGCCTCTGTCAGGCCCATTTCCCATGGCAGGCCGGCATATTTAATCGAAGTGCCGGGGCTGGCGCCGGTGCCGCCATTGTGGCCGGATATCAAGATAACGTCGGCCTTGGCCTTGGCCACGCCGGCGGCAATGGTGCCGACGCCGCCCGATGACACCAGCTTCACCGTGACCTTTGCGCGCGGGTTGATCTGCTTCAGGTCATAGATCAGCTGCGCCAGGTCCTCGATCGAATAGATATCGTGATGCGGCGGCGGTGAAATCAGCGTGACACCGGGCGTCGAATGGCGAAGCCGGGCGATTAGGGCGGTGACCTTCATGCCGGGCAGTTGTCCGCCCTCGCCGGGCTTGGCGCCCTGGGCCACCTTGATTTCCAGCTCCTCGCAGGCGTTGAGATACTCCGCCGTCACGCCGAACCGGCCCGACGCCACCTGTTTGATCTTGGCCGAAGGATTGTCGCCGTTCGGCTCGGGCAGGAAATGCGCCGGGTCCTCGCCGCCCTCGCCGCTGTCGGACTTGGCGCCGATCCGGTTCATCGCCACGTTCAGCGTCTTGTGTGCCTCGGGCGACAGCGCGCCCAGCGACATGCCGGGTGTGACGAACCGCTTGCGGATCGAGGTGATGCTTTCCACCTCTTCGATCGGGACGGCGCGGCCAAGGGGTTTCACCTCCAGAAGGTCGCGCAGATGGATCGGGGGGTTGGCGCGCATGGCGGCCGAATAGCGTTTCCACAGATCGTAGGAGGCGCGGTCGCAGGCCGTTTGCAACAGATGCATGGTCTGCGCTTCCCAGGCGTGTTTTTCACCCGTGCGGCGGGCCTTGTAAAAGCCGCCGACCGGCAGGATGTCTGCCGCCGCGGTCCAGCCCTTGGCGTGGATCGCCTGTGTCTTGTGCTGAATACCTGTCAGGCCGATACCCGATATGCGGCTTTGCATGCCGGGGAAATATTCGGCGACCATGGCGCGCGAAAGGCCCACCGCCTCGAAGTTCAGGCCGCCGCGATAGGAGGAGATGACGGAAATGCCCATCTTGGACATGATCTTCAACAGCCCCGCGTCGATGGCGGCACGGTAGCGGCGCAGATTATCGACCAGCGTCCCTTCGAGAAGGTCACGGCGCAGGCGGTCGGCGATGGAATCCTGTGCCAGATAGGGGTTGACGGTGGTAGCGCCGCAGCCGACCAGCACGGCGAAATAATGCGGGTCGATACATTCCGCCGCGCGGATATTGAGCGAGGTGAAGGTGCGCAACCCCTTGCGGGTCAGCCAGCTGTGAACCGCGCTCGTGGCAAGGATCATCGGCATGGCCACACGCTCTTTGCCCTGATGCTGGTCGGTCAGCACGATTTGGCCAGCGCCGGAGCGCACCGCATCCTCTGCCTCTGCCCGGATACGCGCCAGAGCTTGACGCAGTGCGTCATCGCCCGCGCCGACCGGATAGGTACAATCGATAAAGGCAAGCCGGTCGCCATAAAGGCGCACAAGTTCGTCCAGTTCCCTGTTGAACAGGACCGGGCTGTCGAGAACCAGCGTTTCGGTCTGACTGCTGTCTTCGGCCAGCACGTTGGTCAGGTTGCCAAAGCGGGTCTTCAAGCTCATCACCCGGCTTTCGCGCAGGCTGTCGATGGGCGGGTTGGTGACCTGGCTGAAGTTCTGGCGGAAATAGTGTGACAGGGGCCGGTACTGGGCCGACAGAACCGCTGGTGGCGTGTCATCGCCCATGGAGGCGATCATCTCCTTGCCATCCTCGGCCATGGGGGCCAGCACCTGCTCCAGCTCTTCGAGCGTGAAGCCGGCGGCGATCTGGCGGCGGCGCAGTTCGGCCCCTTCAAACAGCGGCTCTTCTGGCAGGTCGCGCATGGCATTGTTGAGGTTGGTGACCTTTTTCACCCATTCGCCAAAGGGTTGCGAGGCGGACAGCCGGTCCTTGATCGCCTGATCATGGTAGAGCCTGCCCTCGGCCAGATCGACGGCGATCATCTGGCCCGGCCCCAGCGCGCCCTTTTCGCGTACCGACATTTCGTCGATGGCGACGATGCCTGTCTCTGACCCCGCAATCAAAAGCCCATCGCCGGTCAGCACATAGCGCATGGGGCGCAGGCCGTTGCGGTCAAGTCCGGCGCAAACCCAGCGCCCGTCGGTCATGGCAAGGGCGGCGGGGCCATCCCATGGCTCCATGATCGAGTTGCAATATTCATACATGTCCTTCCAGGCCTGCGGCATTTCGACCGCGGTGTTGGACCAGGCTTCGGGCAAAAGGATGGTCTTGGCCATGGGTGCCGAGCGGCCGGCGCGCACCAGCGCCTCGAACGCCGTGTCGAGTGCGCCGGTATCGGAGGTGCCCGCCGGGATGATCGGCTTGATATCTTCGGCCATGTCACCAAAGGCGGCAGAGGCCATGCGGATTTCATGGCTGCGCATCCAGTTGACGTTGCCCTTCAGCGTATTGATCTCGCCATTATGGGCGATCATGCGGAAGGGCTGGGCCAGCGCCCATTGCGGGAAAGTATTGGTCGAATAGCGCTGGTGATAGATAGCAAAGGCGCTTTCGAACCGCTCGTCCAGAAGATCGGGGTAGAATGTGGCGACCTGTTCGGCCAGCATCATGCCCTTGTAGATGATCGACCGGCAGGAGAGCGAGCAGATGTAGAGCCCGGCGATCTGCGCGGCCAGCGCCGCCTTTTCGATACGACGGCGGATGACGTAGAGTTCCCGCTCGAACTGGTCCTTGTCGGACGTGGTTTCGCAACGGATGAGGATCTGTTCAATCTCTGGCCGGGTCGCATTGGCCTTTTCGCCGAGAACCGAGGTATCTACCGGCACATGTCGCCAGCCATAGATATAATGGCCCATGCGTAACACTTCCGCCTCGACGATCGTGCGGCAGATTTCCTGCGCGCCGAAATTGGTGCGCGGCAGAAAGACCTGACCTACGGCGATCAGCTTGTCCATATCGGGTTCGTGGCCGGTGCGGCGCACCTGATCGTAGAGAAACCGCACTGGCAGTTGCACATGAATGCCGGCCCCGTCGCCGGTCTTGCCGTCGGCATCCACCGCACCCCGGTGCCACAGCGCCTTGAGCGCGTCGATCCCGTGTTGCACAACCCGGCGCGAGGGCGCGCCATCGGTCGCCACCACAAGGCCCACGCCGCAAGAGGCATGTTCATCCTCGGCCCGGTAAAGGCCCTTATCGGCGATCCGCTCGCGCCGCGCTTCTTCTTCGGCTTCCCATGCGGTGGTGTGGTTGGTCATGGGGCGTCTCCTTCGATATGGGCGCTGGTTGCTTCATATTCGGCGCGGGTAGCGCGCCGGTGATCGCCCGCGAGGCTCAGGGCGGCAAGGGCGCGGTCAGTATAGATTTCGCTGCGGAGCGGCCAGGAAAGGGCCGCGTCAAAGAGGCCCGGCATCAGGTCATAGCCGCCGCCTTCGGTCGTGTCGCGCATCCACAGGTGCGATCCGCAGGTTGGGCAAAAGGCCCGTTCGGCGAAGCTGGATGACTGGTAGCGCGCCACGTCGCCCGTCACCTCGACCCTGTCGGCGTCAAAACAAAGGAACAAGCCGCCCGACCAGCGCTGGCACATGCGGCAGTGGCAGGCACCGATCCGGTGGTCAGCATTGCTGACCCTGAGGCGGACGGCACCGCAGAGGCACTGTCCCTCGATCATCGGGCGGTTCCCCCGACGGAATAGCTGGCGGGGTGCAGTGTGGCACCCTCGGCGCGCGTCACCATCATGTCGCAGCCGATTTGGGGC
>JBARVM010000113.1:0-4958 GCA_049646265.1 Paracoccaceae bacterium | reverse complement strand
CAGCACCGACAGCCACAGAAACCGCGCTATTGCGTACTTCACGCACCGCGGCAGCTTCAGCAGCTGCAATCTGATCCTCGGCGGCCTTGAGACGCCGCGCGATCGAGGCCTTGAGATCATCCTTGGCCTGCACGGCGGCGGCTTCGGCCTCTTTCTTGGCATTCTCGACGATCAGCGCCGCCTGTTCCTGCATTTCCTTGCGCTTGGTCTCGTAAGAGGCAAGCAGGGCCTTGGCCTCTTCATGCAGGGATTTGGCGGTATCAAGATCGGTCTTGATCCCCTCGGCGCGCTTGTCGAGCATGCCAGCCAGAAGGCCCGGCACCTTGTATTTCAACAAAACGGCGATGAAGATCAGGAAGGCCACCGTCACCACGAACTCGGTCGAGCGCAGGGTGAAGAACGGCTCCGACCCTCCGCCGGCCAAAGCCGGTGTGGCAGCAAGGATCAGGGCAATGGAAAGTTTTTTCATCCTCTTACCCTTTCATCCGCGAAGCAACCGCAGCCGTCACCGATTTCGCGTCGGCCTTGCCGCCAAGCGCTGATACCAGCGCCTCGGTCGTGTCCTTGGCCACAGCGCTGACAGAAGCGACAGCCCCGGCGCGGATCTCTTCGATATGTTTGGCGGATTCGGCAGACCGGGCGGCGATTTCCGCGTCGGCCTTGACGATGGCCTTGTCCAGACCTTTTTGGATCTCGGCCTTGGCCGCCGTGACGATCTTGGCGGCTTCATTGCGCGCGTCGATCAGTGCCTGATTATAGGCCTTTTCTGCCTCGACAGCCTGTTCCTTCAACCGCTCTGCCGCCGCGATATCACTAGCAATCCGGCTTTGCCGGTCGGCCAGAATACCGCCGATACGCGGCAAGGCCACGCGCGACAGGATCAGATAGACGATGACCAGCGATATCACGAGCCAGAAGATCTGGTTCGGGAAGGTCGCAAAATCAAGCTGCGGCATGCCGACGGCTTCGGGCGCATGCCCGGCAGCCTCGGTCGCATGGGCGACCGCTTCGCCAGCGGCCTCTGCCGTGGTTTCTGTGGTGTTTGCCATATCGGCCCCCTTGGTCCCGGTTTACAGCCCGGACGGGCGGCTGGCGCCCGTCCATTGGTAAGGATGGTCCCGAAAGGATCAGACGGCGAACATCAGCAGAAGTGCAACGAGGAACGAGAAGATCCCCAGCGCTTCGGCAAACGCAATACCGATGAACATCGTTGCGGTCTGGCCGCCAGCTGCCGACGGGTTGCGCAGGGCGCCCGACAGGAAGTTACCAACGACGTGGCCCACGCCAACAGCCGCGCCGCCCATGCCGGTACAAGCCAAGCCTGCGCCGATGTAAGCACCCATTTGTACGATATCGCCTTCCATAGTCGTCTCTCCTTACATGGAATTTGTGAATTGATTGATCTGATCAGTGGCCCGGATGCAGCGCATCCCTGAGGTAGACACAGGTCAGAATGGCAAAGACATAGGCCTGGATGAAGCTGACCAGCATCTCCATCCCATACATGGCCGTGATGGCCAGGATCGACAGCGGCGTCACCACGACGCCAAGGCCGGAAATCAGCACCAGCGGCGCGAAAGCGGCGAAAACCTTGATCACCGCGTGACCGGCCATCATGTTACCGGCAAGACGGATAGAATGGCTAACCGGCCGCACGAAGTAGGAAATCACCTCGATCACCGCCAGCAGCGGGCGCAGGGCCAGAGGGGCCGAAGACACCCAGAAAAGGCCAAGGAAACCAAAGCCGTTCTTGACGAAACCGATGATTGTCACCGTCACGAAGACCGCCACCGCCAGAACCGCCGTCACGGCGATATGCGAGGTAGAGGTGAAGGCCCCCGGGATCAGCCCGAGGAAGTTCGAAATGACGATGAAGATGAAGAGCGTGAAGATATAGGGGAAATAGACCACGCCATCCTTGCCCGTCACATCCTCGACCATCTTGTGGATGAAGCTGTAGGCCAGTTCGGCGATCGACTGGATCCGCCCGGGAATGACCGAACGTTTGCCGGTGCCCAGAACGAACAGCAGCGCCACGCAGACCACGGTGATCAGCATCCACATGCCGGCGTTGGACAGGGTGAAATTGCCAAGCGTGTCGCCAAAAACCGGCTTAACCTGGAATTGATCCATCGGGTGGAACACCAGACCTTCGTTTCCTGCCTCTTCAGACACGTCTATTCCCCTTCGGCTTTGGCAGCTTCGTCTGCCTCGTTTTGCTGTTGCAACTCACGCGCGGTTCGCATCATGACATTCACCCCGGCAGCAAAGCCCAGCAGGGTAAAAAGCATCAGAAACACAGGCAGCGTCCCGAACAGAAGGTCGAGCCCGTATCCGATACCAAAGCCGATCCCCAAGCCCGAGACCAGCTCTGTCACCATGCGCCAGCCTTGACTTGCGGCACTATAGTGGTCTTCCACGCGTGGTTTTGGCTGGCGGGTCTGCTTGACGGTATTGATCCGCTCTTCAAGGCTTTTCAGCCGTGCCGGATCTGGTCCTTCTTGCATCCGCATACCCCCAAAGCCCATGGGCGGAAACTTGCCGGATAGCTACTGGCAGGACCAAACAGAGTCAACCGGCAATTTCCCCAGCCAATCCGCCGGTAATATTTTGAAAATTAAAGGATTTATTTTTTCGCCCCAGACCTGTCCGCCGCGCCGGACCGCCCTTTTCCGCGCACCCCGCCGATAATCGACATTCAACCGAAACGTTGACAATCAGCTAAGCCCCTGCCCGCGCATCCTGCGCAGGATGCGCCCGTCGATCAGCAAAAGCCCCAGGAAAATCGCGCCCATGCCAATCAGATGCGCCGCCTCCAGCCGTTCTTGCAGGAACATGACGCCCAGAAAGACCGCCGAGACAGGCGTGATGAAGGTAACAGTCGAGGTGATCGTGGCGCCGACCCTTGGCAAGAGCCAGAAGAGCAGGATGAAGGAGGCGGACGTCAGGACAAAGCCGATGAAGAAAAGCGATGCCCAGGTTTCGGGTCGGGTGACCACCGGCACGCCTTCGACCAGCAGCGCGATCGGGGCGATGACCAGCGTGCCTGCGGCCAGCGACCAGGCGGTGATGACCGTGGCATCGGCGCCATGGAGCCTGCGGAACCAGTTGACGGAAACCCCGTAACAGGCCGGGGCCAGCATGCAAAAGACCAGCCCGCTGAAATGGCCCCTGATCCCGCCCTCAAGCGCGGGCAAGGTCAGCGCCACAATCCCGGCAAGCCCGCAAACCACCCCAAGCGATTTCCACACCGTCGCCTTTTCGCCGCCCGGCCAGAAATGTGAAAAGATCACCACCATGATCGGGGTCATGGCATTGACGATGCCCGCCTCGCTCGACGTGATGAACTGCTGCGCGGCGGGAAAGATCGCGAAAGGCGCGGCATATTGAAAAATGCCGAAGATCAGCACATCGCGTAAGAAGCGGCCCGTCACCCGCACCTTGCGCCGCGTCGCCAGCACCCAAAGCCAACAGCCAACCGCGCCAAGCCCGACCCGCCCGAGCGATGTCTGCAAGGGCCCCAGCTCGCGCAACAGGATCTCATTGAAAAACATCGAGGCACCCCAGCCGATGCCCAGAACGAAGATAAGTGCCCAGTATCGTGCCAGCATCGCCTGTCCCTTTAGCTGTTCCCGCCATGGGGCGCCGAAGCGGCGGCAATGTCCACCCGCAATCTGCGCATTCGCGATTGCGCGGGCCTGACGCGGCGCTATTCTGGCGCGATGCAGGCCAACCTCGATCTTGTTTTCGCAGCCTTGTCTGACCCAACGCGGCGCAGCATCCTGACCATGCTGCTCGAAGATGACATGGCCGTCACCGATGTGGCTGCACCTTTTGCCATTTCCCTTGCGGCCATCTCCAAACATCTGAAAGTGCTGGCAGAGGCGGGGCTGATCGCCCAGGAACGCCGAGGCCGGGTGATCTGGTGCAAGCTCGAACCCGATGCGATGCGGGCAGCAACGGTCTGGATCCAGGGGTTTGGCCTTTTCGAGGCGGTCGATCTTGATGCGTTCGAGCGGTTCTTGCAGGACGAAATCGACAGCCATTCCGGCGCCTGAAAACACCGCGACCCTATTCGCGCACCAAAAGCCAAAGCGCCATGATCGTCGCCCCGACACCCAAAAGGACCAGACCACTTGGCAAGGGATTGCCAAGGGCGAGTTCCCAGAGGAGCACCCAGCTTGGCACAAGGAAAGTATAGGCCATCACCTTGGCCGCTGGCAGTTGCAACGCCGCATATTGCAAAAGGACAAAGGTCACGGCGGTGGCGAAGATGACCGTGTAAAGCAGCGTCACCCAAACAATCGCCGGCAAGGCCGCCCAGTTGGTGGCGCGGATCTCTGGCAGGCCCCACAGGATCAGCATCACCGCGCCCGCCGCCAGCACCCCAAAGGAAAAGACCATCGGATGTTCGCCCCGGTTCAGCTTGCGCACCAATGGCGTATAGGCGGCATGGGCAACACAGCCCCCGAAATAGGTGATCTCCCCCTTGCCGATCTGAAAACGCATCAACGCGGCAAGATCGGCGCGAAAGATCACCCAGATCGCGCCGGTTCCACCGATGGCAAGGGCCGCCGCGATACGTGGCCCGGTGATCTGGCGCAGAAAGAGCCAGCCGAACCCGGCGGACATCAGGGGTGTCAAGGTAAAGACGGCAGCGGTCGAAACCGGCGGCGCTGTCTTCAGCCCTTCGAACATCAGCACGAAATAGGCGGCAAGGCAAAGACCCAACAGCAGATAGCGCCACGGCGCCTTGCCATCACCGGACCTGAACAGGCCGCCCCCAAAGGCTACCGCGCCGACAAGCCCGGCCGCCAGCAGAAAGCGCACGGCCGAAAAGGCCGTGGGTGAGACGAGATTGGCCATCATGCTGCCCAGCGAAAAGGAGCCGGAGACAAGCGCCGAAAAGACAACCATCGCCAGATGGCCACGCTGCGCACCGGTCATGCGCCTACCCG
>JBARVM010000112.1:0-3703 GCA_049646265.1 Paracoccaceae bacterium | reverse complement strand
CAGCACGTCTATTCCTCATCAGCGGATTGGATATGGAACGTTTCGTTTTGGCTGATGCATCAAGCATCGCTGAGAAGGTCGCGAAGCTTCCTCACATGTTGCGCTGGATCCATACAACGTCTCTTGTCGGAGGAACCCCGGCGTTTCGCCTGATTTTCGCGGCAGTTTCAGCCGGCACAATCCTGTTGGGCGTCGTCGCAGCACTTATTTCCTCCCGCCGGACTCATGGCGACAACAAGATGGTGGTCGCGGGCAGGGTATTGCTTGGACTAGCCACCATCATTGCTATCCTGCCGGTTTCCTTCTGGATGCTATATCAGTCGAATTTCCTACCGGGGCGCAGCCTCGGCTTCTATGGATTTGCATTAGTAGCGGCCCTGTTGGCATTTGCGCAGCTGCTGCGCCCGCTGACCGGGCGCTTCGGTCCTGCGGGCATTGCAGCATTGGCGCTAGTCGTTCTTCAAGTGACAGCAGGTTCGGTTGCCTCGAACCGCATGGCACATGTCCGCGGCGCTGCATCAGAGAGAGACATCGCGCTGGCAGCCTCGGTCGCCAAGGCGGTCTCAGATTTGCCCGGTTTCGAAGGCAGGTTTGTGAACATGGTCGGCGGCATGACCTATGACGATCTGCTTTGGGGCAACTACGGCGTTCTTTCGAATTTTCTGGTCCAAAACCGCGCCGATGCTGCGCTGGTGCCTTACCTCAATCTGGAAAGGTGGGCAGCAAACCTACCGGTCGGGCCAAAGAGTTGCCCAGCGTTGCCCGAACCAGGCAGCGCCTATGTCGAGGGTGGTGTTGCTTATGTCTGTCTGCAATCGATAGAGCGAGGCTGGACGGAAAGCCACTGCGGAACGGTGCCAGAATTTGACGGTCGGTTTTGCTTTGGCCCAGGTTTTGCAATAGCTTTTGTACCGCGCTGCGAGGTAGCTTTGGGCGGAACTGGGGCCATAGCTTTCGATTTTGTTGACGCGGACGGGCGGAGTATTGAAAAGTCTCTAGCTGAGACTGGATTGTGGGGTCTGGTACCACTGGGAACCGGCTGCGCGGCTTTTGCTGAAAAAGCGCCCGATCAGTTTGCCAGCGTCGGACTGACGGGTCTAAGTATGAAACGAGAAACGATATGGCAGGTTGATCTGCGCACCAATCAACTGGTTCCGTGGTAAGTGCCCTGCCCTGATCGAAATGATCCATTTGAGGGAACTGAAGCTTATGGAGGAGGTCGGTGCGAATCTAATCTGTCAGGACATTTCCACGGCGCAGGGGGGCGTACTGGCAGCGGCGGGTAGCCTGAAAAACCAGACTGGAGAAAGCGAATGACGTTCGGCTATGTCTTGGGCATTGTGGTTCTCGCCCCGATAATCTGGCTCGTCGACGGTATCAGGCGCATCGGCTCGGTCAGTGTCGGAGCAACGATACCGGATCGGCGTGGATCGGCCCTTTTGCTGATTGATCTACAGTCAGTGTTCTGGGATCGCGGTCCTTATCCGGACGCAGCAAGACAATCCGCAGCATCCGTCATCCTTAAGGAAGTAGAAGCGGCACGGGCCCAAAACCATCCCGTCATTGCCGTTCGCCAAGAATGGTCAATCTCCTCTACGAAGGCGGTGGCGAGGCTCACGATGAAAGGTCAGGCGATAGAAGGCAGCGACGGGACCGAACTTGCAGCGCCATTTTCGGCTCTTCCTGACCATGTCATTGTAAAGCGTGTGCAGGACGCATTTGAAACCGGTGAACTGGATGCACTTTTGGAACAGCTCGACGTCGGCAAGCTGCGTCTTGTTGGGCTGGACCTCAATTACTGTGTGCAAAAGACGGCGCTGGCTGCCAGAAACCGAGGCTATGACGTCACCGTCGTGAAGGACGGAAGCCTATCAGCGGCGCCGACGGAACGTGCCGAAAAACGGATGTCATCAGTGGGCGTAGCCATTTGCTGAACGAACACTGATCCGTCAAGCGCAAGCGGCAGCTTCGTCTTGCAAAGCAAACCACCATGGCTATCGGACATCACCAAAAGGAAAAGGGCGGGGAGAACCCCGCCCTACTCATTCATTGCCCAGTCTTGGGGCTTACCAGTCTTCCCGCACGACGACGCGGGTCTGGACCGGCAGCTTCATCGCGCCAAGGCGCAGTGCTTCGCGGGCGATGGTTTCGTCAACGCCGTCGATCTCGAACATGATCCGGCCAGGCTTGACCTTGGCCGCCCAGTAATCGACCGAACCCTTACCTTTACCCATACGTACTTCGACGGGTTTGGCAGAGACCGGAACATCCGGGAATATCCGGATCCAGACCCGGCCCTGACGTTTCATGTGACGGGTGATCGCGCGGCGGGCCGCTTCGATCTGGCGAGCGGTGACCCGCTCTGGCTCGGTCGCCTTCAGGCCAAAACCGCCAAAGTTCAGGTTGGACCCGCCTTTGGCTTCGCCGTGAATGCGGCCCTTGTGCTGTTTGCGGAACTTGGTCCGTTTGGGTTGCAGCATCTATCTCACTCCTTACCGGGCATCGCGGCGCGGACCACGGGGGGCCGGACCTTCCTGAGCCTCGGCCACGCGGCGGTCGCGGGCCTGGGGGTCATGCTCCATGATCTCACCCTTGAAGATCCAGACCTTGCAGCCGATGATCCCGTAGGGTGTCGAGGCTTCTGCCAGCGCATAGTCGATATCGGCGCGCAGCGTGTGCAGCGGCACACGACCTTCACGATACCATTCGGTCCGGGCGATTTCGGCACCGCCAAGACGGCCACCGACGTTAACGCGGATCCCAAGGGCACCCATGCGCATGGCGTTCTGCACCGCCCGCTTCATCGCACGGCGGAAAGAAACCCGACGCTCCAGCTGCTGGGTGATCGATTCCGCCACCAGCATCGCGTCCAGTTCCGGCTTGCGGACCTCGACGATATTCAGGTGCAGTTCCGACTTGGTGAAATTGGCCAGCTTGGCGCGCAGTGTTTCGATATCCGCGCCCTTCTTGCCGATGATCACGCCGGGACGGGCCGTATGAACGGTCACGCGGCATTTCTTGTGCGGCCGCTCGATGATGACCCGGGAGACGCCAGCCTGCTTGCATTCATTGTGAATGAATTCACGCATCTTGAGGTCTTCCAGCAACAGATTGCCGTAGTCCTTGCTGTCGGCGTACCAACGGCTGTCCCAGGTCCGGTTGACCTGAAGCCGCATCCCGATGGGGTTAACCTTCTGTCCCATTATGCAGACTCCCCAACATTCGCTTCGACTTGCCGCACCTTGATGGTCAGCTCGCTGAACGGTTTCATGATTTTGCCGAACCGGCCACGGGCCCGCGGGCGGCCACGCTTCAAGGTCAGGTTCTTGCCGACATAGGCTTCGGCGACGACAAGGCTGTCCACGTCAAGACCGTGGTTATTCTCAGCATTGGCGATGGCCGATTGCAGGCATTTCTTGACATCGATCGAGATCCGCTTTTTCGAGAAGGTCAGATCGGCCAGGGCCTTGTCCACCTTTTTGCCACGGATCAGCGCGGCGACCAGATTCAGTTTCTGCGGCGAGGTGCGGAGCATCTTGGCCTTGGCGAAGGCCTCGTTCTCGGCCACGCGGCGCGGATTTTTTTCCTTGCTCATGGCTTACTTCCTCTTCGCTTTCTTGTCAGCGGCGTGACCGTAGTAGGTACGGGTCGGAGAATATTCGCCGAATTTCTGACCAATCATCTCTTCGGTGACATTCACGGG
>JBARVM010000111.1:0-7010 GCA_049646265.1 Paracoccaceae bacterium | reverse complement strand
GCCTCTTTCAACAGCGTGACGCTGGATATCGGGCAAAGCAATGTCTTTGCCAAGGGTGACCGTCTGGCACTGGGCATCGGCATGCCGATCGCGGTTACTTCTGGCCGGGCGACGATCACCTTGCCGGTTGCGTCGGGTCGGTCGGCCAGTTCGGTCAGCTTTGCGCCGGTCGCCATTGACCTGTCGCCCGAGCAGCGCCAGAAGGATCTGAGCCTGACCTATCAGCGTGAAATCGGCGACGGGGCAGAGCTTATCTTTTCGCTGATCCATGCGGAAAACTATGGTAACCAGGCCGGCGTGACCGACAATGCCGGGATCATCGCCTTCAGCTACGCTTTCTAGGGCAAAAGGCCGGGCCGCCGCGCGGTGGCCCCCTCAGACCACCACGTCAGGCAAAAAGCTCGTGACAAAGCTCCAATGCGCTGACCAGCGCATCGACTTCGGCGCGGGTGTTGTAAAGTCCGAAAGAAGCACGGCAGGTGGCGCTTACCCCCAGATGTTCCATCAGCGGCATGGCGCAGTGGGTTCCCGCCCGCACTGCGATGCCGCGCTTGTCGAGGACGGTCGAGATATCATGCGCATGCGCCGCCCCTTCGAGCGTGAAGGAGAAGATCGCCCCCTTGTCCGGCGAGGTTCCCTGCAACCGGAGCCAGTTCAACCCCTGAAGACGGCTTTGCGCATAGACGCGCAGGTCGGCCTCATGCGCCGCCACCCGCTCCATCCCGAGATCCATCAGATAATCCAGCGCCACGCCCATGCCGATCTGCTGGACGATGCCGGGGGTGCCCGCCTCGAACCGCATTGGCGGGTCGGCATAGCTGATCGCGTCGCGCGACACGGTGCGGATCATGTCGCCGCCGCCAAGGAAGGGGCGCATCTCTGCCATCCGCTCCTTGGCAATCCAGATCGCGCCAGAGCCGGAGGGGCCATAAAGCTTGTGCCCGGTTATGGCGTAGAAATCGCAGCAGAGGTCCGGCACAGACACTGGTGCATGAACCGCGCCCTGACTGCCGTCAACCAGAACAGGCACACCGCGCGCCCGCGCAGCCCGGCCAATCGCGGCCACATCAAGCCGCGCGCCCGTGACATTGGACATCTGCGTCACCGCAACCAGCCGGGTTCTGGGGCCGATTGCATCAATCACCTTTTGCGGGTCGATGCTGCCATCCAGTTCCGGCTCCACCCATTTCAGCACCACACCCTGTCTTTCCCGCAGAAAATGCCACGGCACGATATTGGCGTGATGTTCCAATAGCGTCAGGACAATCTCGTCCCCCCGCTCCAGCCGTGGCGCGGCCCAGGCGTAGCTCACCAGATTGATCGCTTCGGTCGTGCCGGTGGTAAAGACGATCTCCTCGGCATCCGGGACGTTCAGAAACCGCGCCACGATGGCCCGCACGCCCTCATATTTCTCAGTCGCGAGGTTGGAGAGGTAATGCAGCCCGCGATGGACATTGGCATATTCCTCGCTATAGGCCCGGGTCATGGCGTCGATGACCACGCGCGGCTTTTGCGCCGAGGCGCCATTATCCAGATAGACCAGCGGCTTGCCGTTTACCTGCCGCGACAGGATCGGAAAGTCGGCGCGTATCTTTTCGATATCATAACTCATGCGCCCACCATCCCCGGAGGTTGAAAGCCCACAAGCATCAGCAAGAAGCTCAGCAATAGAACCAGCCCGATGTAGCTGGCCACCAGCCCAACGATGGCCGCCAATGGCGACAGGGGCTGGTAGAGTTCTGCCGTTGACATGACAATCAGCCGGGCGATCAGCAACAGGACCAGAATACCGAGCATTTTCCCGGCGATAGGCGAGACGAGGAACAGCAAAAGTTCCGCGACGGTTCCTGCCGTGACCGCCAGCTGAACCCAGATGGACAGGCGCAGGGCGCCCGGAAAATTCAGCCTTTGACGCAAGATCAGCCCCGCCCCGGTCATTACCAGAGCCAAGGCAAGGGTGGAAGCCGCCTGCAAGGCCAGCCCCAGAAGAGGGTTCTCGAAAAGCTTAAGATAGGCTGAGACGAATGGTGCCGCGCCCCCGTCACTATTCACGCCTAGAACCATCACCGAAAGCCGCAGCACCATGAAGGACAAGACCGCCGAAAGGCCGAGGGCCAGCCAGACGGCCTGCTGCGGCATGGGCCAGTCAAGCAGTCGCCGGGCGACCCGCGCAGGATCGAGCAGCGTATTTTTCAAAAGACCCAGGAAGGTGACGCCCAAACTCATGCCTTGCCCTTTCCGAAATAGGCCAGACGCAAACCGCTGCCCCAGAACCATAGAAAGACGCCAAAGATCGCCAACCCCACCAGCCTGACGGCGGGAACCTCTGGCCCTAACAAGCCAAGCAGCAACCCATGCAAAAGCAGCCCCGGCGTGATCGCCAGCATGGCCCAGAATAGCGCCAGCCGCCCGGCATGGGCAGCCCCCTGACGCCCAAAGGCCCGCATGATCACATGGCAGATCCAGGCCAGCAGATAGGCAAGGAGCGGCAGGATGAAAAGCATCACGAAAAAGGTGATTCCCATGGCCCCTTGCAGCGGCAGATCTGGGTCCAATGCTGCGCGGCGCGATTGATAGGGCAACTGAGCGACAAAGTTCAAAAGCCCCGCCCCGATCAGGATAACCAGCGAACGGTTCTCCCTCGGCCCGGCCGCCATGAGGCGCGACAGAGGCGCCGCCGGGCGGCGCCATGTCGCAAGGATTTCACCGACTATGCTCATGCCTTCAGCCTTTGCGCCGCCGTATCATCCAGCCTTCGAGCCGGGCGACGATTTCGTCTTTCAGCCCCTCGTCGTCAATCTCGCCGATCGCATCGGCCAGAAAGGAGAGGACCAGAAGGCGTGTCGCGTCCTCGCGCCCGACCCCGCGCGACCGCAGGTAGAAAAGGGCGGTTTCGTCCAGCGCGCCGGTGGTCGAGCCGTGCGAGCATTTCACGTCGTCGGCATAGATCTCCAGCTCTGGCTTGGCCAGAAACTGGCTGTCCTCGTCCAGAAGCAGGGCCTGGCTGATCTGATAGCCATCCGTCTTTTGCGCGACCTGATCCACAAGGATCTTGCCCTGAAAGACGCCAGTTGCCCCGGTGCGCAACACTTTCTTGAACACCTGACGGCTTTCGCAGCCGGGGGCCGAATGTTTGACGAAAACCGTGTCATCATGGGTAAAGCGGCCCGTGGCCCCGTCGCCAAGCGCGGCCCCGGCCAAATGCGCGACGCCGCCTGGGCCGGTCAGTTCCACCACCGCCTCGTTACGGGTCAAAACGCCATTGGCGGTCAGGGTAAAGCTTTTCAACAGCGCCTCTGCACCGAGCCTTGCAAAGATATGGGTGATCGCCCGGCGCGAATGGTCGCGGCCCTGGGCGCGCAGATGGTGAAAGGCGCCACCATCGGCGACCTCCACCTCCATCACCTTGCTCAGACGCGCCGCACCGGGGCCGGTTTCCAAAAGCGTCAGCGCTGCGCCCGTCTCGACCTTGATGCAATGATGCAGATAGGCGTCAGAACCTGTGTCGGCATGTTCATAGACAATATGGACGGGGCGTGTGACCTTGTCGGTGACCCGCAATAGCACCCCGTCGGTTGCCACCGCCGTATTCAGCGCCGCCAGTGGCCGGGCAACCGGCTGCTGCCCGCGCGCTTCCAGCCGCCCATAGAGTTCCCGCGCCCAGTGCAGTTCGGCCTGATCGGCCCGGGACAAAAGCGCGATCTCCACTCCCGATCCGGCCAGTTCCCCCGACTTGTCGGCGGCAAAGACCCCATCGACAAAGGTGATGACCAAACGGTCCCGCGCAGCAAAGAGCGGCGCCTCGCCACTGGCGTCAAAAAGCGCGGCCTCGGGCGCAGCGGCTTCGGTCAGGCTGGAAGGATCGGTATAGCGCCAATATTCGTCGCGCTTGGTCGGCAGACCCATCTGCCGCAGCCGCGCCAGCGCCTCGGCCCGTGCTGGGGCGGAAAAGCCGCCCTTGGGCTGGGGCACGGCGGCCAACAAAGCCTCGGTCAGGTCCGAGCGCGCACTATCCTTGCGTGCCAGCGCCGACATCAGTGCGCACCCGCCGTATCGGTGGCAAGGATGTCGGCATAGCCGTCCTGTTCGACCTCCAACGCCAGTTCCGGCCCGCCGGTCTTGATGATGCGCCCGTCGGCCATGATATGGACGACATCGGGTTTGATATGGTCCAGAAGCCGCTGGTAATGGGTGATCACCAGGAAAGAGCGGCCGGCATCGCGCAGCGCATTCACCCCGTCGGCCACCAGTTTCATCGCATCAACGTCAAGACCGGAATCGGTTTCATCCAGAATGCACATCTTTGGTTCCAGCATGGCCATCTGCAGAATTTCGTTGCGCTTTTTCTCGCCGCCCGAAAAGCCGACATTGACCGGACGTTTCAGCATCTCGGCGTCGATCTTCAGTGTCTTGGCCTTTTCGCGCACCAGCTTCAGAAAATCCCCTGCACTCAGCTCTTCCTGACCGCGCGACTTGCGCTGCGCATTCATCGCGGTGCGCAGAAAGGTCATATTACCGACACCGGGAATTTCGACCGGATATTGAAAGGCCAGAAAAAGGCCGGCGGCCGCGCGCTCTTCCGGCTCCATCTCCAGCAGATCGGCGCCGTCGAGCGTTGCCGCGCCGCCCGTCACCTCGTAGCCGTCACGCCCGGACAAAACATAGGACAGCGTCGATTTGCCCGACCCGTTCGGCCCCATGATCGCATGAACCTCTCCCGCGCCGATCTCCAGATCGACACCCTTCAGGATCACCTTGTCTTCGTCTTCAAGTTTGACCTTCAGGCCTTTGATATTCAGCATCATTTCCTCATTTCAAAACACAAGGACGCCCCCGGGGAACCAAGGTTCCGGAGACGTCCAAAATTACCAGATTGATTGGGGTTGCGGCCTAGGCCTTGGCGGCTTTGGCCTGCAGACTTTCCATATAGGTTTGCGGAAAGTGGGAATAAACGTCGGGCAGATGTTCGGCCATCACCGGTTCGCCGAAATGCATCAGCGCGCACCCAAGCGCAAGCGACTTCAGCCGCGTGCCGGAATGCAACCGCAGCAGCAAGATCAGCGTCATCGCGAGGATCAGCACCGACAGGAACACGCCACGCCCTTCCAGTTTGTAGACCGCCGGCGGCAACCCTTCGAAGGTGGTGACGGTCAGATAGGCCAACCGCCCAAGCATGACAGAACTGACGCCACAGCCAAAGGCGAGCGGCACCATGACGAGTTCCATCCAGGACCGCTGTTTTCTGGGCTTGGTTCCGAATTTGGCGATATAGGCTTTTTGTGTCTGATGGCCGATCAGGTCCGCATGTTCGAACTGAGTGCCCGCCGATATCCGCGAGAGCCGTTCTGTAAAATCCTGTCGTTGGTGAACCGCGCCAATCATTTTTGTGCCAAATGCCTATGTTGGTTTGAGGCCTTAGTGACAGCGATTCTTGTTCAAATTGCGGATCAAGTTGGCGTAAGATTGTGACCTGCCCCAAAGGCACTTGCCATAATTTCGATTCTGCGTTGCAAAGTTCTGGTAGCGTCATTGCCGCCCCCTATGACGCTGCAGGGCTCTTTGGCGGCGCAGTGTTACGAAAGTACCGCGCAGATGCGCGGAGGTTTCTGCAACAATCTCCTCCACATCCTCGTCGCTCAACTGATCAAGCGCCTGCCGCATGCGAATGAGAAAGCCACTGTTGGCCGCCAAACGTTTGGCAACGGCGCGTTTGAAATTGGCCCGGCTGCGCACCGGATGCATCAATTTTCCAGCGGAGGCCTGTCCGACAACAACGTCGTAAAGCAGGTCGGGATTGGGCGTAAACTGCGCGCCTTCGAACCATTCCGGCGCGTAGGTTTCCAAACAGCCATATGCAAGTTCTGGCATAGCCGCGATATGGCTGAAGCAAAAAAGCTCGTCATTAGGGTAATCGCGCATGCTGATATGACCTTCGGCCATTTTTTGGCGCAGCGCCAACAGCCGGCCGAGCGCGCGCCCCGAAAATCGGGTCAGGGCAAAAATGGCACGGTAATGGGCCATGCCGGGCAAACCGCGTGCAAAGCGGATGTCCTCGTTGAAAGGGCCCAACTGAAAACCCAGCGCATCTTCGCACGCCTGTTGCATAGGCTCAAAGAAGGTCTGGGCGGGGCCGGTGAAATGCACGTCCGGCTCCACCATCCAATAGTAGTCATAATCAGGCCGCGCCGCGTGCAGCGCATAGTAGAAATAGTCGCCACAGCGCCAGCCCCAGTCGGGCACCAGCGCCAACCCTTGCCGCAGAACCCATTCAGCCTGCAAATCGATCACCGGCAAAGGCGGCGTTACCCCGGCAGGCCGGTCATGAAAGACAACCACCAGATCGTCGCCAAAAACCGGCAGCAGAGCGTTCATCAGACGCTCTTCCTCCTCGGTCCATTTGTTGGTGCGAATGGCAGCAATCTGGCGCATCTCAGCCGATCCCGCCGGAATGAGCCGTCAATGACAGCCTGATCCAACCACTTGCCCGGTAGGTTGAAGCCCCGCTCATGCCAATTTCACCGCAGTGCCCGATGCCGAGACCATCAGCATGTTGTTGATCACCTCATAGTCGAGATCGACCCCGACGATGGCATCCGCGCCCAAATCTGCCGCCTGCTCTTCCATCTCGCGCAGCGCTGTGTCGCGCGCCCGACCCAGCTCCTGCTCATAGGCGGCCGAGCGACCGCCCACAACGTCGCGAACCGCCGCGAAAAGATCGCGAAAAATGTTCGCGCCCAAGATCGCCTCTCCGGTGACGATACCGTGATACTGCCCAATAGCCCGGCCTTCGATAGAAGGGGTCGTCGTTACGATCATCCCACGCTTCCCTCAAGCGAGATCGCCACAAGGCTCTGCGCCTCCATGGCAAACTCCATCGGCAGGGCCTGCAACACCTCGCGGCAGAAGCCGTTGACGACGAGCGCCACCGCCTCTTCCTCATCCATACCCCTCGAGCGGCAGTAGAAGAGCTGATCGTCGTCGACCTTCGATGTCGTCGCCTCATGCTCGAC
>JBARVM010000110.1:0-1668 GCA_049646265.1 Paracoccaceae bacterium | reverse complement strand
TCGGTTCCCATGTTCATGCCTGAATGGTCCATCCCTGCCATATTGTCGGTCTGGGCATAGACATAGCTTCCTGCGGCCAGCACGGCGGCCAACACGGCAGCGGTTGCAATCTTCTTCATATCGTTTTCTTCCTTTTACTTTCTAAACTCTATCTACATGGCCCAGCTAGCGCGATCAGGCAGGTGCATAGCCAACTTCGGTCAAGGCGTTGACCAGTTGGTCGCGCGGAGCCGAGGATTTGACATCGACTTTGCGTGCACCGGGATCGGCATTGACTTCGGCGGTCGGATCAACCGACTGGATTGCCTTGGTCACGCTGCGTGCGCAGCCGCCGCAGGTCATGTTCTCAATATGGAACTGCATGAGTACCTCCTTCAGGGTTCCGTCTCATGCAACAGCATATGGGGCTTCCCATCGTTGTAAGGTCAAGAGCACAAACCCGTGAGTGAAAAAACAAAAAACAGCCCTTGACCTTACCATCATGGGAAGCCCTATCTCGAACAGCGGAAACATATGCCGAAGGAGTTCCGCTGTGAACATGCAGGCGACTACATTGCCAATTGCTGAGGCAGAGAAATTCGTTCTCGACGTCGAGGGCATGACCTGCGCCTCTTGCGTCGGCCGTGTCGAGCGCGCTCTGAAAGCGGTGCCCGGCGTTCAATCGGCGTCGGTCAACCTCGCCACCGAAAGGGCAGAGGTGACCGGCGCAGCCGTTGACCGTGCATTGCTCGTCAAGGCTGTCGAGGATGCGGGCTATGACGTTACCTCTCTTCCTGTCGATCTGCAGATCGAGGGAATGACATGCGCATCGTGCGTCGCCCGGGTGGAGCGTGCGCTGAAAACCGTGTCCGGGGTAACCTATGCCTCGGTCAATCTGGCAACCGAGCGGGCACATGTGATTGGACAGGCCGATCCGGCCGCCCTGATCCGTGCCATAGAAGATGCGGGCTATGATGCGCGTCTGGCCGTCTCCGCCGCCGATCTGTCGGAGGAGGTCACCTTGCGAAAGGCCGCCGAGGAAAGCGCCCTGAGACGGGATTTGCGGATCGCGGCCGCGCTGAGCCTGCCGGTATTCGTGCTGGAGATGGGATCGCACCTGTTCACATGGGTGCATATGGCGGTGATGAACACGATCGGCATGCAGAACAGCTTGTATCTGCAGTTCGCCCTGACGACGGCGGTTCTCTTTGGCCCGGGTTTGCGTTTTTTTGCCAAGGGGCTGCCCGCGCTGGCGCGGTTTGCCCCGGACATGAACAGTCTTGTCGCTGTCGGCACCTCAGCCGCCTATGGCTATTCGCTGATCGCAACCTTCGTCCCCACTTTGCTGCCACCAGGCACGGTGAACGTCTACTACGAGGCGGCGGCCGTCATCGTGACGCTGATCCTGCTTGGCCGCACGCTCGAAGCGCGGGCCAAGGGGCGAACCTCCGAGGCAATCAAGCGGCTGGTCGGCTTGCAGGCCAAGACGGCGCGGGTTTTCCGAGATGGTGCTGTGGTCGAGTTGCCGATTGCCGAGGTTCGTCCGTCCGATCTGGTCGAGGTGCGCCCCGGTGAAAGGGTGCCGGTCGACGGTGAAGTGACCGAAGGGGCCAGTTGGATCGACGAAAGCATGATCTCGGGCGAGCCGTTGCCGGTGGAAAAGACGATTGGCAGCCCGGTGACGGGCGG
>JBARVM010000109.1:0-5533 GCA_049646265.1 Paracoccaceae bacterium | reverse complement strand
GGCCTTGAAATCACCAAAATATTTGGTGATCGCTGCCGTCAGCGTCGTCTTGCCATGGTCAACGTGACCAATCGTGCCAATGTTGACGTGCGGTTTATTCCGTTCAAACTTTGCCTTTGCCATGGTGCGGGCCTCGTGTTGGGGGGGGCCGTAAGCCGGCCCGTTGAAACATCGCGCGCTGACTAACCAGCGCTGGTGGAAAAATCAAGCGTCTGTTGGCGAAAGGCCGGTCAGTTGCTGGTGGGGGCGGTGGCTCCGTCGCGGGCCGCGGCCATTGCGGCACGGGCGGCGACCGCCTCGGGGGTGAACCAGGCCTTGTTTTCGGCCAGCCAGTTCGAAATCTGGCGCGCGGCATTGAAGGCAAGGTTTTCCATCTGCTGCTCTTTCGTCTGGGTCAGGCCAGATCCGACAACCGTGTCGCCGGAAAAGCTCTCAAAAACAGTGAATTGCTTGGGCTCGGGATTGATCTTTTGTTGGGCGGCGTCATCCCAGACATCAACTGATACGACCAGCGCCGATTTCGGGCTTAGCACGATCGGGATACCCGGAACCGCCAGCGCATAGGTATTTACGCCAATGCCGAGGTGATAGATCTTTTGACCATGATAGCGGTCCATCCGGTTGCGGACCTGCTTTTTCAGAACCGCTTCCCATTCGTCGGCAGTGGCGGCGCGCGACGGGCCGGTGGGTTTGGCCTTGTCAGCGACGACGGCCGCATAACCAAGGACAAAATCGCCAAGCGGCGGGGGCGGGGTGTTCAGATCATCGCGCCCGGCACAGGCGGCCAGAAAGGTCAGGGCCGAAAGAACGAGCGCGCGCAGATAACCGGTCATCGAGATCCCCCTGTTGACGCCCCCAGCCATAACGGTTTGCGAGGGTCACGGCAATATCGCCTGTTGTTGCGCCCAGGGGTGCTGGAAAGCTGGCGCGGAATGGCGCATTCTCTGGGCAAGGCAAGGAGGCGGTTGGCATGAGTTTGGCAAAGGTACTGGCAAAGGTTGTCATGGGGGTGATCATCGCCAAGACGGTCGGCGGGGTGATGGGGGGCAAGGGCAGCGCGCAGCGCGGGCAGGGCACGGCTCTGCCACAGTCGCGCGGGGGCCGGGTTGGCCGGAGCTATGATGATGGGCTTGACGAGATGATGGGCGATATTTTCGCGCGCGGTCGGGATCGGCGCGCAGGTGGCCGTCCGGTTTCGGAGAGACGCGCCGAGATCGAAGAGATGGATCGCCGCCGACAGGCGCGGGAGAGAGATGTGGCGGGACAACCCGGTGCCGATGCGCCCTGGGGCCGGTCGTCAGTGCCGGAACCTGCCGATGAACCAGCGCCGCGCCGCGACCCGTTTGAGGAGGGTGCCGGGCCAGTGGTGATGCGTGAACCCGGTGCGGGTGACGGGCCCTGGGGCCAGACGTCCCCGGCCCGGGCGACGGATGATGCGCCGCCCTCAGGCCGCCGCCGCAATACCACGCCCCTGTCGGAGGAGGATCATGCCGCGCTGATGCTCCGCGCCATGATTCAGGCGGCAAAGTCCGACGGCCGGATCGACCGGGACGAACAGGCGCGCATCATGGGCAGCCTGAGCGAGGCAACAGCCGAGGATATGCAATTCCTCCGCCAACTCTTGCAGGCGCCGATTGACATTGCGGGTCTAAGCCGTGGCGTGCCGCAAGGGTATGAGGAGGAAGTGTATGAGGCCTCTTTGATGGCGATCCGGCTCGATAACCGGGTAGAGGCCGCCTATCTGCGCGACCTTGCCGCAGCCCTTGGCCTGTCGCGCAATGCGGTCACGCAGTTGCATCAGGCGCAGGGCGCGCCCTTGCCCTGGAATGAGGGCTGAAAATAGTCGACTAAAACAATCGGAATTAATTGACAGCCCCTGACTGCCGCATTAACAAGCCGGTGAAACGATGGTTCTGGCATGAGGTGACGGAAATGACGGAGAAGGCTAAAAGCGCGCGCAGGGTGGAAATTGGGGCCTTGACGGCGCTGACCATGGCCGGGGCTGCAGTCGGGATGGTTGCGGCAGGCGCGGCCCAGGCAAATTCCGGCTGGCCGGCGCCGGACGGTTTGGTCTGGCTGGCCGACAGCAGCAGCGAAGGTGGTGAAGGTGGTGAAGGTGGCGAAGGCGGCGAAAGCGGTCACACTGCCGAGGCTGGAACCTCCGTGGGCTTTCTGACCAATCTTGCGTTGATCGAAGGGCATCTGCACGCCGGTGTCGCCCTTTACAAGGCGGGCCATGCGGATCACGCAAAAAGCCATATGAAACATCCGCAGGATGAAATCTACACCGACCTTTTGCCGCAACTTCAAGCCATTGGCGCAGAGGATTTCGCGGCGGAACTGCAGGCACTGTCAGACGCGGTTGCCGCCGGTTCCGCGGAAGAGGCGGTTGATGCTGCGCTGGCCGCAGTGCTGAAGGAAATCGATGAGGCGCGCGAACATAGCCATGCCGCCGAGGCGGACGAGGCGCTTGCCATCGCGGCGCTGGTTCACCGCGCTGGCGAGGAATATGGCGTGGGGGTCGTTGACGGAACCCTTGCAGACGCTCACGAATATCAGGATGCTTGGGGCTTTGTTCAGGTCGCCCGGGCGCTGGCCGATCATATGGCGGGCGAGGATGACGAAAAGGAAAAGGCCTTTGGTCAGGCCGCTCAGGCGGCGCTGGCCGCGCTCGACCCGGCCTTTCCCGGCGTCATGCCCGACGGGGTGATTGCTGGCGACGCGGGTCTGGTTCTGTCGGCCGCGGCGACGATCGAATTTGCTGCATATGGGCTGCGCTGACCGATGATTCTCGCGCTGCAAAATGTCCTGACCGAGGCGGAGACAGCCGCAATCCGCAAGATGGCAGAAAAGATGCCGTTTGCCGACGGGGCGGCCACGGCAGGGCGTTTTGCCAGGGAAATCAAGGCCAATGATCAGGCGGCGCCGTCACCTGAACTGGAGGGGATCAGGGGCAAGGTTGCCGCCACCTTGGCCGCCCACCGGCTCTTTCAGTCGGCGGCCCGGCCGCGCGGCTTTACGCCGCTGATCCTGTCGCGCTATCGCGAAGGCCAGACCTACGGCGTGCATGTGGACGATGCGTTGATGGGCGGGTTGCGGACGGACATCTCCTTTACCCTTTTTCTGTGCCCGCCTGAAAGCTACGAGGGCGGCGCGCTGATCATCGCCGACGGGGTGGAGGAGCGGGCTTTCAAGCCGGGGGCCGGGGACATGATCCTTTACCCCTCGACCAGCCTGCACCGGGTCGAACCGGTCAGCGGCGGCACAAGGCTGGCGCTGGTCGGCTGGGTGCAAAGCTGGATCCGCGATCCGGCACAGCGCGAGATCCTCTTTGATCTTGATCGTTCGATCGACGAGATCCATGCAAAGGATGGCAAGACCGCACTTTTCGACCAATTGGCCAAGAGCCGCTCGAACCTTTTGCGCATGTGGGCAACGGGCTGATCGGCGGGCCGCGGCACCTGCTGCCTTGGGTCAGGTGAAGCGGTTGTCGCGTGGGAAGCCGCGCGGGGCCATGCGGCCCGCGGTCGCTCGTTTGGCCAACCATTCGCCAAGGTCAGTTTCGGTTCGGGTCCGGCCCGCCGGGTCTTTCCAGCTTAGCCCGTCGGCCAGCGCAAAGGTGGTGGCATCGCAAAGGCCGCCATCCTTGTACTTCTGTAGCCTTACACCCTTGCCGCGCGCCATTTCCGGCAACTCATCCAGAGGGAAGATCAGCACTTTGCGGTTCTCGCCGACGACTGCGACGTGATCGCCAAAGATCGGGCGGCAGACCTGCGCCCGCACCCCGTCCTTGACATTCAGCACAACCTTGCCGGCGCGGGTCTGGGCCACGACCTCGTCCGCCGGCACGACAAAACCATCGCCTTCGGAGGAGGCGACCAGATATTTGGCGCCGGCGCGGTAGACGATCAGATCGACGATATCCGCCTCGTTCGGCAAATCGACAAGGAGGCGCACGGGTTCGCCCATGCCGCGCCCGCCGGGCAGATTGGCACCAAGAAGCGTGTAGAAACGCCCGTTGGACCCGACCAGCAGGATACGGTCCGTGGTTTCGGCATGAAGGGCGAAACGCGCCTCGTCCCCATCCTTGAACTTCACTTCGGCGTCCAACGGCTGATGGCCCTTCATCGCGCGGATCCAGCCCATTTTCGAGCAAAGGATGGTGATCGGTTCCCGGTCGATCATCGCCTCTATCGGTACATCCTCCACCTCGCCCGCCTCGGCGAACTGGGTGCGGCGGGCGCCGCCGGGGGCGGAATGGCCGAACGCCTTTTGCACTTCTTTCAGGTCCGTGCCGATGCGCTTCCACTGCAGGGGCTCGCTGGACAAAAGATCATCAAGTTCGGCGCGCTCCAGCATCAGCGCATCTCGTTCGGCGCGCAGCTCCATCTCCTCAAGCTTGCGCAAGCTTCGCAGGCGCATGTTGAGAATTGCATCGGCCTGTGCCTCTGTCAGTTCGCCCTCGCCGGGTAGGGGCGGCTTGTAGTCCTTTTCGGAGGTGGCGCGGATATGGTCGCGCCCCCAATCCTCTGCCATCAGCGCCGCCTTGGGATCGACGTCATAGCGGATGATGTCAATTACCCGGTCAAGGTTCAGGAAGGCGATGATGAAACCTTCGAGGATCTCGAGCCGCGCATCGATCTTGTCCATCCGGTGCCGGCTGCGGCGCTGCAAGACATCGCGCCGGTGGTCGAGAAAGGCGCGCAGCACCTCTTTCAGCGAACAGACCTTGGGGGTGCGCCCGTCGATCAGCACGTTCATGTTCAGCGAAAAGCGGGTTTCCAGTTCCGAGTTTCGAAAGAGCATGCCCATAAGCATGTCGGGATCGACATTCTTTGAGCGCGGTTCCAGCACGATGCGGATATCGTCGGCGCTTTCGTCACGCACATCGGCGAGGGCGGGCACTTTCTTGGTCTGGATCACCTCTGCCAGCCGCTCGATCAACTTGGATTTCTGCACCTGATAGGGGATTTCCGTGACGATGATGTTCCAGGTGCCGCGACCCAGATCCTCGACATGCCATTTGGCCCGCAAGCGAAAGGCGCCACGGCCGGTGCGGTAGGTTTCGAGGATGGTTTCGCGCGGCTCGACGATGACACCGCCGGTGGGGAAATCGGGGCCGGGAACAAAGCCGACAAGCGTTTCGTCGCGCGCGTCGGGTGCCTTGATCAGATGCAGGCAGGCGTCGATCAATTCATGAAGGTTATGGGGCGGGATATTGGTGGCCATGCCAACCGCAATCCCTGAGGAGCCATTGGCCAGAAGGTTCGGGAACGCGGCGGGCAGAACCGTGGGCTCTTCAAGCGTGCCATCGTAGTTGGGCCGGAAATCGACGGCATTTTCCGCCAACCCTTCCATCAGCGCCTCGGACGCGGCGGTCAGGCGGGCCTCTGTATAACGGGCCGCGGCGGGGTTATCGCCGTCGATATTGCCGAAATTGCCCTGCCCGTCGACCAGCGGATAGCGCATGGCAAAGGGCTGGGCCAGTCGCGCCATCGCGTCATAGATCGCCATGTCGCCATGGGGGTGATAG